>JAILEQ010000002.1 GCA_024687305.1 Lachnospiraceae bacterium
AAAGAATACATAGACTATTTCTTAAGTACCGAGGAGCCCCCGCAGCCCCTTATCGTAAATCTTGAGACCATCAACAGATGTAACTCGGATTGCGCGTTTTGTACGGCTAACAGGAATTGCGAGAAGAGGCCTCTTTGTAAAATGGAGAGCGATCTCTTTTATTCGATAATCGACCAGCTTGCGGACTGGGGATACAAAGGACATCTTACTTTGTACGGAAACAACGAACCGTTCATAGATACAAGGATCGTTGAGTTCCATAAATACTGCAGGGAAAAACTTCCGGACAGTTATATTTTTCTTTCTACCAACGGGCTTTTACTTAACATAGATAAAGTAAAAGAGATCATCCCTTACGTAAATCAGCTTATCATCAACAATTACTGTCTTGATATGAAGCTTCATAAGAATGTCCGGGAGATCTACGACTACGCGAAGTCTCATGAGGAGGAGTTTAAAGATGTTGAACTCCTGGTACAGATGAGATACAAGAATGCGGTTCTCACTAACCGTGCGGGATCGGCTCCCAACAAGAAAAATGATGTTAAGATCATCAAAGAAACATGTCTTATGCCGTATACGGATGTGTTCATCTTCCCGGACGGAAGAATGGGTATATGCTGTTGTGACAACTTTGAAGTGACCACCATGGCCGATCTTAAGACCACTCCGATCAAAGAAGCATGGAATTCCGCGGCTTACAAGGATTTAAGAGAGAAGATCAGAGAGACGCGCAGCAATTACGGTTTTTGCAAATACTGCGATTTTATAGACGCGGGACTCAGAATGGATGCCGTAACGGACACGCTTGCACACAGAGACGCAAATCACGGTGCACGTCAGTCTATGTTTAAGAAGGATTAAATTGAGAATGAAAAAAGCACTTGTAATAGGAGCCGGCCCCGCCGGACTTACAGCTGCATATGAATTGCTTCGGCAGTCAAAAGACATTGAGGTGGTTGTTTTCGAAGAAAGCAACTGCTTCGGTGGTATATCCAAAACCGTTGAGTATAAGGGAAACCGCATGGATATGGGCGGACACCGTTTCTTCTCAAAGGTTAAGGAAGTTAACGACTGGTGGGATAAGATGCTTCCCATGCAGGGTGCGCCGACATACGATGATATACTGTTAAAGCGTGATATGCCTCTCTCAGAAGGCGGTCCCGACCCCGAAAAAGAAGACAGGGTAATGCTTACAAGACACAGAGTGTCTCGAATTTTCTTTGACGATAAGTTCTATGATTATCCGATCTCGCTTAAACCCGAGACGTTTAAGAATATGGGACTTTTAAAAACGATGCAGGTAGGATTTTCTTACATCGGAGCAGTACTTCACAAACGTCCCGAGAACAATCTTGAAAATTTCTACATCAACTGTTTCGGTAAAAAGCTGTATTCAATGTTCTTTGAATATTACACTGAGAATCTCTGGGGCAGACATCCCAGCGAGATCGATGCGTCCTGGGGCGCTCAGCGCACAAAAGGTCTTTCGATCATCGGCATCATAAAAGATGTGTTCGGAAAGATTTTTAAAGTCAAAAACAGGAAAGTAAACACTTCGCTTATCGAAGAGTTCAAATATCCCAAACTTGGTCCCGGCCAGCTTTGGGACGTTACCGCCTCCGAGGTTGAACGCCTGGGCGGAACCATAATCAAAAATGCCAAAGTAATTAAAGTTCACAAGAACGAGGAAGGTGTCCTTGACAGTCTTACTTATGTTGTGGATTCGATCGAGCATGAGATGAAGGGAGATATCTTTATCTCTTCAATGCCCATGAAGGATCTGGTGGGCGGCATGAACGACGTCCCCGCTGAGCCGGCTCGTATAGCAAAGGGACTTCCGTACAGAGATTACATGACGCTCGGTGTTCTTGTTCCAAAACTTAATTTAAAGAACAAGACAAATCTTAAGACCGTTTCCGACATTGTGCCCGATTGCTGGGTATATGTTCAGGACAGGCGTGTTAAGATGGGCCGTTTCCAGATATATAACAACTGGTCGCCTTATATGATAAAGGATCTGGAGAATACCGTATGGGTAGGTCTTGAGTATTTCGTTAACGAAGGTGACGAGTATTGGAACATGTCCGAAGAAGAGTTTTCGAAGTTCGGCGTTGAGGAAATGGTAAAGCTTAAGCTTATCGACAGTGCAGATCAGGTAATAGACACGCATATGGAGAAAGTGAAGAAAGCATATCCCGCTTACTTTGATACTTACGAAGAGATAGATACACTCGTTGATTACCTTAAATCAATAGACAATCTTTATTGTGTGGGACGTAACGGTCAGCACAGATACAACAACATCGATCACTCGATGGTAACGTCGTTTGAAACGGTTAAAAATATCGTTTCGGGTAACAAGAACAAAGACAACATCTGGAGCGTCAACACCGAAAAGGAATATCACGAGACATCGGAGAATGATACTCCCGAAAATGAAGCGGAAGTCGATTGACGAAAAAACAATCGCGTACAATCCACGTAAAAAACCGAAAAGCACAAATGTAGTTTCCGATACTATGTCTTATAAAGCGCGTAACCACGCGCTTTTTCTTTTTTAATATTCTATAAATTTTCAAAAACAGTATTGATTTTTTGTTTGGTAAATGATATATTCAGCATACAATTTTCGTAAAGTTTCGAAGAAAGAACAAAACAGGAGGTTTTGGATGTTCAAAAGAGCAAGTGCATTTTTGGCAGCGCTTACATTATTGTTTATCACAGTGTTCAACTGTTCACTGTTTTCCATAAAGGCTGAAGCGGCGGGAGGTCCCGTGATAAAGCTTCATTACTCGAGAGCCGACGAAGAGTATTCGGACTGGGATGTCTGGATGTGGGAAGAAGGAAAAGACGGCGCGGGTTACGAGTTTGAAGACATCGAAGGCGATATGGTCGCTACTATGGAGGTAACACCCGGTACAAACAAAGTCGGCTTCATAGTTCGCACAAAGGACTGGACGAAGGACGTCGATAAAGATCAGTTCATCGACATATCCGCGATAGTAAGCGGAACGGTCCACATATACGTTGAGTCCGGCGTTGAAGGTTATACTGAGGAGCCCGGAGACGACATTGTGGTCGGTATTAAGCTTAAAAGCGCCAAATACGATGGCAAAAATACGATAAATGTCCTGATGACCGCTCCGATAGACAGAGATATAAGTTCTGTTTTTACGGTCGAGGGAAGAGACGGTGAGATAGAGATATCCGATATTAAAAGTGAAGGTGACGGTGCGTATACGGTTACGCTTGGTGAAGAGCTTTCTTTGTTTAGAAGCTACACTATAACTTTTGAGGAGAATAAGTACAAAGTTATCATGCCAAACATCTATTCTACACCGGAATTTGAATCAGCTTACACCTATCTCGGAGACGATCTTGGATATACATATTCAAAAGAGTCGACGAGTTTCAGAGTTTGGTCACCCACCGCCGAAAGCATTGAGTTAAAACGCTATGAGTCGGGTATACAGTCCAAAGACGACTTGATCGAGACTGTTCCCCTGAAGCCCGACGTAAACGGCACATGGGTGTGCACCGTCGAAGGCGATTTAAACGGTACATATTACGTCTACAGCGTAAGCCTCGACGGCAAAAGTTTTTCGGTCATGGATCCTTACGCCAGATCTTCGGGAGCCAACGGTAAAAGGTCTATGGTACTGGACCTTTCCTCTACCGATCCCGAAGGCTGGTCGAATGACCGAAACCCCTTTGAGGGTAAAAAGATTACCGATGCGATAATCTATGAAGCCCACATAAGAGACCTTACCGTGGGAGAAGACAACGGTATCGAAGAGCAGGGCAAGTTTTTGGGAATGGTCGAAGAAAACACGGCTACGAGCGAAGGCATCGCGACCGGACTTGCACACATAAAAGAAATGGGTGTGACCCACGTTCATGTTCTTCCGATGTACGACTTCGGTTCACTTGATGAAACGAACAAATCAAACGGAGTATATAACTGGGGATACGATCCCGTTAACTACAACATTCCGGAAGGAACCTACTCGACCGATCCTTTTAACGGAGAAGTCAGAGTAAATGAAGTAAAACAGATGGTAAAGGGATTCCACGACAACGGTATCGCAGTTGTAATGGACGTCGTATACAATCACGTTCACGAAGCGGATTCTTTTTGCATCAATAAACTCGTACCCGGATATTTTTCGAGGATAACCGAGGAAGGAACCTATTCAAACGGATCGGGCTGCGGCAACGATACCGCTACGGAACGGTCCATGGTACGAAAATATATCGTTGACAGTGTTAACTACTGGGCTGACGAATACCACATCGACGGTTTCAGATTCGACCTTGTGGGTCTTATGGATACGGACCTTATAAACGAGATCGTGGAAACGGTACATGCCAAGCATCCCGATACGATCTTCTACGGCGAAGGCTGGTCACTTACGACGGTTCCCACCAAAGAAGGAGTTACACTCGCCACACAGGACAACTCATCCCTGACCCCCGGATTTTCGTATTTCAACGATACCATCCGCGACGGTATCAAAGGCAGTGTTTTCAATACAGATCCCGGATTTGTTTCGGGTGCTTCGGGATATGAGGCTAAGATAAGAAGATGCTTTATGGGTGCCGACAGATGGTGCCAAAGCCCTTCTCAGACGATAAATTACGCTTCATGTCATGACAATAATACCTTGTACGACAGATTGAGACTTTCAAGGCCGGATGCTTCCGATACCGACATAGTCAGGATGAACAATCTTTCAGCCGCCATCTATATGCTTTCGGAAGGAACACCCTTTATGCAGGCGGGCGAGGAGATGTTACGTACAAAGACAAAGGTCGACGGAACGTACGAATCGAACAGTTACGCTTCCGGTGATGAAGTGAACGCCATTGACTGGTCACTTTTATCCGAAGAAAAATATTCCGATGTATATGAATACTACAAGGGGCTCATCAGTTTCAGAAAAGCGCATCCGCTGTTCAGATTATCGGATGCAAAAGAGGTTTCTTCGCACGTTACCGACATTACCGGACCTGAATCCAACACAGTTTCTTTCTTACTCGACGGAAGCGGAATAGAAGGTGAGACGGCAGAGGAGATATGCGTAGTCTTTAACGGCGCGAACGCATACAGAGAAGTGGTGTTGCCGGAAGGAAACTGGAATATATATATCACATCGGGTAAAGCCGGCATAGTAGCTTTAGAAGCTGTGACGGAACGCGTTGTGTGTGAACCCATTTCGGCGCTTGTACTCATAAAAGAAGATGCTTCTAACGTCGGAAAGACACCGAAGCTAGCAAAGACTTCATCGAAGAGCAAGACTGCTGCGGCAGTCGGAGGTATTCTGGGAGGAGCCGCTTTAGTCGGAATAGTGGAGTTTTTAACCGGAAGAAAAGATAAGAAGTTATTATAAAACACAGAAGTGGAAGTGCAGTGACTGCAGAAAGTCAGGCTTTTTGATCTGACATTTGAAAGGTCGCACACTGTCCCCTTCTGTTTTTATATACATATTTCTTTTAATTTTCGCTAATTTAAGGATGATATTATAAATTGTCTTATTGTATTCATAGGCATTTTGACTATATAATAATGAAGTATGAAGAAAAAGATCGCTGTTTGCGCTAACGGTTGGAATTACGATATGCTTCTTTCCGCTTTGGAAGGGATGAAAGAGCATGCTCTGAAAGAGGATTTTGACACTTTTGTGTTCTTAAGCTTTGCCTCTTACAGTGAGCATGTTGACTTGATGCGCGGTGAACTTAACATTTATGAACTTTTGGACCCCGCCGACTACGACGGTGTTATCGTCTTTTCCACTTCCATAAATTCCGAAGAAGATGCTTTGAATATATGTAAAAAAGCCAAGGCTTTAAACGTTCCTGTCGTAAGTATCGGTATGGATATTGAAGGCATTCATTCAGTTAGCGTAAATAATGAGGCGGGGATGCGTGAACTCATCGATCATCTCTTTAATGTGCACAACATAAAAAGACCTTTCTTTATCGGAGGTTTTCCCGATCACGTGGACAGTATCGCAAGACTGAACGTCTTAAAGGAGGCTTGTAAGGAACGCGGGATAGAATTTACCGATAACAGCGTAGCCTACGGAAGATGGAATAACAGCGATACCGACATGCTGATAGATAAGCTTGTAAAGGAGTGGAACGGTAATTACCCCGATGCCATCGTATGTGCCAATGATATAATGGCTATGTCCACATGCAGCAAACTTCAGGAATACGGCGTTTTGGCGCCTCAGGATATCATTGTCACCGGATTTGATAACTTAAGTGAAGGAAAAGATTTTTATCCCGCTCTTTCGAGCGTTGAACAGAATTATAAAGAGATCGCAAAGAAAGCCTGCGAGATAATCTTTGAAGAGATAAACGGTGACAGTACCGTTAAAAGAGAAAAGGTAGAATCGTATTTTTACTGCGGTGAATCGTGCGGATGCAAAGGAGAGGAAGATTATTCTTCGGCCCGGATCCTTTATTGCAGGCATTCATACAAGCGTGATCAGGACTCCAGACAGCTCGAGCAAAACGAGCGAAACATCCGAAAAGAACTTACGGATATGCCAAGCTACAGTGCTCTTAAGAAGACACTTTGCGAGCATTACAAAGATAATCATCAGTTTGAGGGCGAAGGCTTTTACATTTGTGTCAAAAAAGATTTCTTTGACGATGTACTGATAAGCGAAGATGAGCTGTGGGAAAAAAGTAAAAGCAGCGGAATGGAGGAACTTGTTTCTCTTAAAAACGGTAAGATAGTTACGGGTCTTAATGTGGACGCTCATATGATCGTGCCGGGGTATTCAAAGACCCCCGGGGAGACTCATGTATACTTCTTTATGCCGATGCACAGCCTGCAGCACAACTACGGTTATGTTGTATTGACCGACTTCCCGTATCTTGTAAAAGACAATATACTTTATCCGTATATGGAGAAGCTTCAGCAGTCGTTAAAGCTCATGAGAACTAACTTAAGGCTTAAGACGCTTTACGAACGCGATCAGATGACGGGGCTTTACAATCGCTTCGGCTACGAGCAAAAGGCCTTGCCACTTTACGAAGCAAGTATTGCAAGGAAAGAGTCTATGCTCGTAATGTTTGTCGACATCAATTACATGAAGAATATAAACGACAAGTTTGGTCATCTCCACGGTGATAAGGCCATAAAGACCGTAGTATCGGCCATAAATGACAATGTTTCCGACAATTCGATAGCCGTAAGATTCGGCGGCGACGAATTTTTGGTAATTTCACCCGATTGTGATGAAGAAAAGGCTTCAAAGATAAGAGGATCGATCATGGATCGGCTGGACAGCGTAAATGGCAGTAAGGTAAATCCTTATGACATTTCGGTAAGTATAGGCTATGTTGTCACCAGTCCCGTGACACGCCCACATGAAATACTTCAGGAATACATTAAAGAAGCAGACAAGATCATGTACGAGATCAAAAAGGAAATGCACATGAGAATGGATCGCAGAAAGCGATGATCTGACACGGAAAACATATGAAGAATAAAATCGCAATATGCGCGAACGGCTGGAATTACGATCTGCTGTTCGAAGCACTGGACGGAATTAAAGAATATGCGGCATCGAAAGATTTCGATTCTTTCGTTTTCTTAAGTTATGCTTCGTACAGTACCCGTGTTGAATGGATGCAGGGCGAACTGAATATTTATGAAATGATCGATCCAAATGATTATGACGGAGTGATTGTTTTTTCGAACGCGCTCAATTCTCCCACAAAAGCGGTAGCGCTTTGCAGGAGGATCAAACAGAGCGGTGTTCCGGTTGTAAGTGTCGGCATGGAGATAGACGGCATCCCTTCCGTATGTGTCAGCAATGAATCGGGAATGAGGGAACTTGTCGAACATCTTATAGAGCAGCACGGTGTAAAGAACGCATATTTTATAGGCGGAACTCCCGACCACGTTGACAGTCGTGAAAGACTTAAGATTACCAAAGAGACGTTTGCCGCTCACGGTCTTGAACTGTCCGATAAAAACATCGGTTACGGAAGATGGTCCAATCATTATACCGATATGATAATCGACGAGATAGTCGATTCCGGAAAAGGACTTCCCGATGCCTTTATATGTGCCAATGACGTTATGGCTATGGCTGCCTGTACAAAGCTTGAAGAACGCGGATTTCTGGCTCCCGAGGATGTGATCGTTACCGGATTTGATGCGATTGACGAGGCCAAAAAGTTCTATCCCGCCATGACGACTGTGGAACGCAATTATAAAGAAGTCGGCAAAAACGCCTGCAAGATCATTTTTAGTCTGATCGAGCATGAAGACAGTTCGCTGTACGAGAAAGTGGAGTCGATCTTTTCGTGCGGCGAGTCCTGCGGCTGCAGAGGAAAAAGAGATTATGCGGCCGATCGGATAATGTACTGCAGGCAGTCTTTCAGACGTGAGTTCGATGAAAGACAGCTTGAACAGAATGAGCGTGTCATCCGCCAGTGGCTGACCGACATGCCCAGTTACGATATATTGAAAGAAACACTGAGCGATCACTATCAAAGGAATCATCAGTTTGAGGGTGACGACTTTTATATCTGTATCAACAAAGAATATTTTACCGATGTTATGACCGACGAAAAAGAGCTTTTGGCCAAAGGAAGGGTTTCCGAAATGGATGCGCTCGTTTCAATAAGAAACGGTATAGTTGAAAGTGGCCTTAAAGTCGATGCTCACACGATCGTACCCGGTTATTTTAAGACAAAGGAAGAGCAGCATGTTTACTTTTTCCTTCCTTTGCACGATATGGAGCTTAATTGCGGTTATGTTGTCTTTAAGGATTTCCCGGGCATCATCCGTGCCAATATACTCTATCCGTATATGGAGCAGCTTCAGCAGTCGATTAAGCTCATGAGAACAAATTTCAGACTCAGGATGCTCTATGACCGTGATCAGATGACAGGGCTTTACAATCGTTTCGGATATGAGGGAAAAGCACTTCCTTTGTATGAAGACAGCTTGAAGAACAAAACAAAGCTGACGGTTATGTTTGTTGACATCAATTATATGAAGCATATTAACGATGTTTACGGACATCTACAGGGTGACAATGCGATAAGAACCGTAGTTGCCGCCATAAATCAAAACATTGATAAAGACGCTATCGCCGTCCGTTTCGGAGGAGACGAATTCCTTGTGATCGCACCGGACTGTGATGAAAAGAGAGCTCTTAAGATAAAAGAATCCATTCTTCATATGCTCGACAAAAGGAGCAAAGAAAAAACCGATCCTTACGATATTTCCGTAAGTATCGGCTATGTGGTATCGGATCCGACGTCCCGCAAAGGGGCAACTCTTCAGGATTATATCAGAGAGGCGGACAATAAGATGTACGAGATCAAAAAGGAAATGCACAAGCAGCTTGATCGCCGTAAAGGTGAAAGATAGTTAATGGTTTTCTTTTATCTCCTTTACATACTCGTCGTAATCTCTGATGTATTCGTTTCCGTCGTAGTGCGTGCTTGCAAGGCACAAAAGAACCGAGTCGGCGGAAAAGTCGTACATTTCTTTCCATACCATTTTCGGAATATATATGCCTGTATTCGGACGGTTAAGTGAGAACACCATTTCGTTCCCCATGCCGTCCATTACTTTTACTTTGCTCTTTCCGGCAACGTTTATGAGCACAAATTCGGAATCGCGGTTCGCATGCTGTCCGCGAACGACCGTTGCGTCAGAACCGAAGATATAAAAGACCCGCTTGGGTTCAAAAGGTATATCCTGCTCACCCTCGCATACAACAAGGCTTCCGCGCTCGTCTCCGAGGTCTTTAAATTCTATCATTCTTGTTTCGAGATAATTGTTCTTTATCATTTGTTTCCTCCGAAGGAGCGTTTTCTTCCGCCCCTGGCCAGTGCTTTTTTATGATCGATATTTGCCCGGTTTATCACGTCCTGCGCGATGAGCACAATGACCGTAAGTCTTAACAGGGCGAAAAGGATATCAAGGGGAGACCCCGTTTCATTACTATACAATAAGAATCTCACATATTCAAATAAAGTAACGATGATCGTCGTAGCGGAATAAACAAAGTAGTTTTTGTCAAGAAACGCCAGTATCACTATGATCATCTCACCTACGAAAGCATATCTGTCATGTATGTAAGGTAAAAAGAAAGCCATCGTAAGGATTACCAGTACCGCGATTTTTAAAAGCAGCATGGCGTCGAGCTTGATCCTTTTAAAGAAAAGATACAGGTAAAAAGAGATCAGTAACACAACCGTCAGTATTATTCCGATCGTGGCAGTTATGCTTGGCGGATCTTTTATAAACAGTCCGACGATCGTATAGAAGTTGGGATATCGTGTCGAGAGTGAGGTATCGACATTTTTTGCCTGACTGAGATAAAACCCCACAAGTTCTCTTAACGGGTGACCTTTCAAAATGAGAGGAATGCAGGTTAAGAAATAGATCGCCGGTATCCAGATCTTCTGAGAGATCTTCAGGATTTTTTCTTTTTGCACAAGCCATATGAACAAAGTTATGGGCATGATGAAGATCGTCTGAAACTTTATCGAATACGCTATGGCAAGGAAGATCATCGCAAGATCGCCACCGTATTTTGCGCGGTGCTTGATACATCTTATGAGTACATAGATACATAAAAGGATGAATGTGGTATAGATGGAATCAAACTGTCCCCAGCAGGAAGCGTTCAGTATAAGAAGCGGATTGAACAAAACGGCACCGTAAATGATGATACGCTCTCTGAGCGTCGATTTTCCGTCTGTGACTTCGTGAAAAATGAGCAATGCGGTCATGGCAAGCAAAAAGTCGACCGTAGCAGGGATTATCTTGGTAATGAATTGGACCGAGAGGTTGGTCTGACAAAGAAGTGCAAATACGGTTGAGTATAAAGGCGAATAGTCCGATACGCTCATGGAAAGTGCGTCGAGACCTTTGCCGGCAAACTGGCCGTGCCAGTACAGCTGCTGTGATATAAAGTCTGAAGACTGAAAAGGAAGAAAAACGACACGGACGATCGTGCCCAGTAGATTTACGAGCACCATGAAAAACAGGGGCTTGGGTGCCAGCATGAAAGGCTGAGCCGGACTGTTCTTTGACTTTTCCGATTCGGAAATGTCGCCTTCATAGATGCTCACATAAGGTTTTTTACGAAATGTGGTGACAATAAGCGTTTTAAGATCGGGTTTGATCCTTGCGTCCAAAGATACGGCATTGTTACAGTCTTCGAGTTTATCGAGAAGTAACAACAAAACAGCTCCGATGATCGCAACCGATAAAGAGGTAACGATCATAGAAGGTGTTAATGAAATCTGATATGCCGTGACTAAGGTAACCAGAAGGATCGTAATGATAAAGACTGCGATCCTGGCTATTTGAAAGCGCTTGTTCATAAAAATCTCAAATCTTGTTCGCGGGTTAATTGTGGTATTTTCTGTCCGTTTCGTACTTAGGCTCGCATGTTAAGTTCATGCCCAGCTTTCTGAATATCTTTTCGTCAACCGAAGAAAGCAGTACCGATGAATGAACTTCGCAGTTTTTGAGTTTGTGAAGCTGGTCGAGCGCAAGACGAGCCTTCGGATTGGAGCCTGCACTTACGCTGAGCGCGATAAGTATCTCGTCGGTATGAAGACGGGGATTTTTGCTTCCGAGGTATTCGGTCTTTATTGTCTGTATAGGCTCGAGAGCTTCTTTTGCAACAAGGTGTTCTTCGTGATCTATACCGGCCAGAGTCTTAAGCGAATTGATAAGTGCTGCGGCACTCGGACCCATAAGGTCGGTCGTTTTGCCCGAAATGATCGTTTTGTCGGGAAGCTCGATAGCAACACCGGGATGTCCGGTATCTTCTTCACGCTTAAGAGCTTCTTTGATGACGGGACGATCGTCGGAAGTGAGTTCCATCTGTTTCATCAAAAGCTCAAGTTTGTATACGGCTTCTTTTGTGCCGGTGCCCTTTTTTAGATCGCACATTCCCGCATAGTAACGGCGGATGATCTCCTGCTTGGAGGCCTCGCGGCAGACTTCGTCGTCTATTATGCAGTTACCTGCCATGTTGACACCCATGTCTGTAGGGGATTTGTAAGGACTTTCTCCGAGAATGTGTGTGAATATGGCATTCAAAACAGGGAATATCTCTATATCTCTGTTATAGTTTACGGTTGATACCCCATATGCTTCCAAATGGTACGGATCGATAAGGTTGACATCGTCAAGATCTGCCGTGGCGGCTTCATATGCGACATTTACGGGGTGGTTTAACGGAAGGTTCCAGATCGGGAAGGTCTCGAACTTTGCGTAGCCTGCTTTGATACCGCGCTTACTGTCATGATAAAGCTGTGAAAGGCATGTCGCCATCTTTCCGCTTCCGGGGCCCGGAGCAGTGATGACAACGAGCGGACGTGACGTTTCGATATAGTCGTTTTTACCGTAACCGTCGTCGCTTACTATCAAAGAGATGTTTCTGGGATAACCTTCGATGGGGTAGTGAAGGTACGATCTGATGTTTAAAGCCGAAAGTTTGGCTCTGAAAGCATCGGCAGCGGGCTGACCGGCGTATTTGGTGATAACGACGCTTCCGACATAAAGTCCTTCGCTTGTAAAGCTGTCGATAAGTCTTAACACCTCAAGATCGTATGTGATCCCAAGATCGCCTCGCTTTTTGTTGGTCTCTATCGCATCGGCTCCGATCGCAATGATGATCTCGGCCTGATCTTTCATCTTAAGGAGCATCTTTAACTTCGAATCGGGTTCAAATCCCGGGAGAACTCTCGATGCGTGATAATCGTCGAAAAGTTTTCCTCCAAACTCAAGATAAAGTTTGTCGCCGAAGCTTTGAATGCGGTCAAGTATCCTCTCGGACTGCATCTGAAGATACTTTTGATTGTCAAATCCAATTTTCATATAAATAACCTCTGTAACCGATCTCGTAAAACGATTTCGTAATAGTACTTAATTAATACTGATTATGACTTAAAACAGAGCCGTTTTCAACCTTTTAACACAATTCTTTTAGAGTTTTTTCACATTTGAGATATTGCTTTAATAACGCCCTGTTTATATAATAAATTAGTAATTTGTCCCCCTCTTTTTATGAGGAATTTTAAAGGAAAAACCATTATGAACGAAAATAATTCAAACAATTCGAATAATAATCAAAACCGAAACGGGAAAGACAACGGTCCGCGTATTGCTCCGATGCTCGTTGCGGTGCTCGTGGTACTTCTTATCATAAGCTATTTCACAAAGGCTTTAACAAATGCCACCACCAAGGAAATATCTTACAACGAATTTATCTCAATGCTCGAAAACGGCGAAGTTGAGTCGGTTAAGTTAAACTCCGACAAGATCTCGGTCATTCCGAAAACTTCCGAAAGCGACAATCCCTACACGGCGCAGGTGAAGATAACCTACGTTACGGGTTATGTTGAAACGAACGAGCAGCTCGCCAACAGACTGATCGACGCAGACATCGAATTTTCTTCGGACATTCCCGACAATTCAAGCTGGCTTATCTCGATCATCCTTACTTACATCCTTCCGCTTGCATTGTTCTTCCTGCTCATCAGTTTCTTAAGCCGCAGGATGGGCGGTTCTGCCGGAGTGATGGGCGTCGGCAAATCCAATGCCAAGATATATGTGCAAAAAGAAACCGGTGTCACCTTCAAAGACGTTGCGGGTGAAGATGAAGCGAAAGAATCGCTCATTGAAGTCGTTGACTTCCTTCACAATCCCGGAAGATACGTAAAGATCGGTGCAAAGCTTCCCAAGGGTGCACTTTTGGTAGGCCCTCCCGGAACGGGTAAAACACTCCTTGCAAAAGCGGTCGCAGGTGAAGCGCACGTTCCCTTCTTTTCACTTACAGGTTCCGATTTTGTGGAAATGTTCGTAGGTGTCGGAGCATCGCGTGTACGTGACCTTTTCAAAGAGGCCAGCAAGAATGCCCCCTGTATCGTTTTTATCGACGAGATCGATGCTATCGGTCGAAGCCGTGATTCAAAGTACGGCGGCGGAAACGAGGAACGTGAGCAGACGTTAAATCAGCTTCTTTCAGAAATGGACGGTTTCGACAGTTCCAAGGGTGTACTTATACTTGCTGCGACAAACAGACCCGAGATTCTCGATAAGGCACTCCTTCGTCCGGGTCGTTTTGACAGACGGATAATAGTTGACAGACCCGATCTTAAGGGCCGTGTTGAGATACTTAAGGTTCATGCTAAAGATGTCTTAATGGACGATTCGGTAGATCTTGACGCCATCGCACTTGCCACAAGCGGTGCCGTAGGTTCGGATTTGGCGAATATGATAAACGAGGCAGCCATCAATGCCGTAAAAGAGCATCGTGAATACGTAACTCAGAAAGATCTCTTTGAAGCCGTTGAGCAGGTACTTATGGGCAAAGAAAAGAAAGACCGCGTCATGAGCAAGGAAGAAAGACGCATCGTTTCTTACCACGAGACAGGTCATGCTCTGGTAGCGGCTTTGCAAAAGAACACCGAGCCCGTTCAGAAGATCACGATCGTTCCCCGTACGATGGGTGCTCTCGGATATGTAATGCAGGTTCCCGAAGAAGAAAAGTATCTTAATTCCGAAAAGGAAATGCGTGAGAACATCATCGTGTTTATGGCGGGTCGTGCGGCAGAAAAGCTTAAGTTCGATTCGATCACGACCGGTGCTTCAAACGATATAGAGAAAGCCACCAACATAGCAAGGCGAATGATCACCATGTACGGTATGAGCGATGAGTTCGGTCCGGTTGCTCTTGAATCGGTGGAAAGCCAGTATCTTGAAGGAAGAACGGTTCTTAACTGCAGCGAAGAGACTGCGGCAAAGATCGACGAAGCCGTAATGAAAGTATTAAAGAAAGCTTATGAAGATGCCCTTTCAATGCTTTCGGAAAACATGGAAGTCATGGATAAGCTTGCGGCACACCTTATAGAAAAAGAAACCATCACCGGTAAAGAGTTCATGGAGATCTTCAGACGCGAAAAAGGTCTTCCCGATCCCAAGGAAGAAAAGAAAGGCGAAGAAGGCACCGAGTCTACCGACAGTGAGACAAAGGACAGTGTCGATACTCCTTCAGATACCGTAACAGAAGAACAAAACCCTGCTCCCGGCAGTGAAGCAACAGACGGCGAAAATGTTTAATATAAGCGAAGAATTGGATAAACTCCCGAAAAAACCGGGAGTTTATCTCATGCACGACAAAGACGACAACGTTATCTACGTAGGCAAGGCAAAAAACCTTTACAATCGTGTAAGGTCGTATTTTCGTGTCATGAATAATCGCACGCTTAAGATCGAGAGGATGATATCCCTTATCGATCATTTCGAATACATCGTGGTTGATTCCGAACTCGAGGCGTTCGTGCTCGAGAACAACCTCATCAAAGAATACAGTCCCAAATACAACACACTTCTTAAAGATTCAAAAACATACCCATATCTTAAGATCAGCATGGACGAAGAATATCCCCGCATAAGCTCCGTAAGGCGCATAGGCCGCGACAAAGCAAGATATTTCGGCCCTTACGCCAGCGGTCAGGCCGTGCATGAGATCATAGATTTCTTAAACGCCACCTTTAAACTCAGAACATGTAACAGAGCGCTTTTCCCCGGCACACAGGCAGGCAGACCGTGTCTTGAATATCATTTAAACCGCTGCGTCGGCCCGTGTCTTGGAACGGTTTCGGTTGAAGAATACAGGGAAAATGTCGAAAAAGCGATCGATTTTATAAACGGAAACGACAAGTCTTTAATACGCGAGTTAAAAGAAAAGATGCAAAAGGCATCCGATGACATGGATTTTGAAGAGGCGATACGTTTAAGAGAGCTTCTCGAATGTGCCGCAAGAATTTCGGAGCGTCAGAAGATAAGCGACAATTCCGGCTTTGACGACAAAGATATAATCGCCGAGGCACACGACGAAACGGACGCAGTCGTTCAGGTTTTCTTTGTGCGGGAAGGCAAGATGATAGGAAGAGAGCATCATCATATCGATGATATCGAAGGAATGGAATCTTCTCAGATCGTAGCGGAGTTTGTAAAGCGCTATTATTCGGGGACGCCCTACATCCCGTCAGAGATAATGCTCTCGTGCGATATCGAGGAACGCGAGATCACGGCAAAGTGGCTTTCGGGGCTTCGAAAAGGCGCCTGCAGGATAATCGTTCCGAAGATCGGCGACAAGGAAAAACTCGTGGAGCTCGCACTTAAGAACGCAAATCTTGTGTTAAAGCAGGACAAAGAACGCATAATAAACGAAGAAAAGAGATCGAAAGGGGCACTTAAAGAGATCGCGGATCTTCTTGGATTTGAGGATCTGAACCGGCTGGAGGCCTTTGATATATCCAATACGAACGGCTTTCAGAACGTAGGCTCAATGGTGGTGTTTGAAGGCGGAAAACCGGTAAAGGGGGCTTACAGGAAGTTTAAGATCAAGTCCGTCGAGGGTCCCGACGATTATTCGTGCATGTACGAGGTGCTCTCGAGGCGCTTTGTTCACGGATTTGAAGAAAGAAAGACTCTCGTTTTAAATGATATAGACGAAGAATATTCAAGTTTCGCCCGTTTCCCCGACCTTATACTCATGGACGGCGGAAAAGGGCAGGTAAATGTGGCGCTGAAAGTGCTCGATGAACTCAAGCTCAACATCCCCGTTTGCGGTATGGTAAAGGACGACAATCATCGCACCAGAGGACTTTACGTTGACGGAAAAGAGATACCGATCGAAAAAAGGAGCGAAGGGTTTAAACTTATCACCCGTATACAGGACGAGGCACACAGATTTGCGATCGAGTTTCATAAGAGTCTTCGCGAGAAAGATCAGGTTCATTCGATCTTTGACGACATACCCGGCATAGGCGATAAGAGAAGGCGGATGTTAATGCGTTCTTTTGACAGTATTGACGAAGTCAAAAATGCGACTGCCAAGGAGATCGCTTTAAGGACCGATTTTCCGATGAACGTGGCGACGAGTGTTTACGAGTTCTTTCATAAAAATGATGAATAACATCGATTACTGTGTTACACTGAAAGGTAACAGGTGTACAGCTAAAACATATATTAAGGAGATTACAAATGGCATCGGTTAAACTTGAACAGATAGTCGAAAAGATGAAACTTGAGAATCTGACTCCGGAGATCGACATTACGGACATCAAGATCACGCAGCCCGATATCAACCGTCCCGCGCTTCAGATCGCAGGATATTTCGAGCACTTTGACGCCACCCGACTTCAGATCATCGGATTCGTTGAATATACCTATATGGAAAGCCTTACTGTGAAAAAGAAAAAGGAAGTCTATGAGAAACTTCTTTCCTGCGATATTCCCGCTGTTGTCTTCTGTCGTGAACTCGTTCCCGATGAGATATTTAAACAGACCGCCATCGCTCACGGCGTTCCGCTTCTTATGACGGCGAAGTCGACATCGGATTTCATGGCCGAGATCATCAGATGGTTAAACGTTAAGCTTGCCCCTTGCATTACGGTACACGGTGTACTTGTCGATGTTTACGGTGAAGGTGTTCTTATCACCGGAGAATCGGGCATAGGTAAATCAGAGGCGGCTTTGGAACTTATCAAGAGAGGTCATCGTCTTGTTACGGACGATGTTGTGGAGATCAGAAAGGTTTCCGACGATACGCTCATCGGTTCAGCTCCCGATGTTACGAAGCACTTTATCGAACTTCGCGGTATCGGCATTGTGGATGTTAAGACACTGTTCGGTGTATCGAGCGTAAAAGATACACAGTCCATTGACCTTGTAATAAAGCTCGAAGAGTGGAACAAAGACAAAGAATACGATCGTCTCGGTCTCGAAGAAGAGTATACCGAGTACCTCGGAAATAAAGTCGTATGTCACAACATTCCCATACGTCCCGGACGTAACCTCGCCATCATATGCGAATCGGCAGCGGTTAACTACCGTCAGAAGAAGATGGGTTACAACGCGGTTCAGGAGTTGTACAAGAGACTTCAGCAGTCATTTGCTGCAAAACGTGACGATGAATAGGAGTGATCGATATGAAGTATTTATTCGGTGTTGATATAGGCGGAACAACCGTTAAAATGGGACTTCTTTCCGAAGTCGGAGAGTGCCTTGAAAAGTGGGAGATCCCTACCGACAAAACAAATAACGGAGCTAATATCCTTTCCGATGTTGCGGCTTCTATAGTAAGTAAATTATCAGAAAAGAAAATAGATAAAAGCGATGTTATCGGTGTTGGCGCCGGTGTTCCCGGACCCGTTGATTCAAAGGGCATTGTGCACAATGCGGTCAACCTCGGCTGGGGAACGTTCAATGCGGCCGAAGAGTTGTCGAGCCTTACCGGACTTAATGCCATGGTGGGCAACGACGCCAATGTAGCTGCTTTAGGCGAAATGTGGAAGGGCGGAGCAAAGGGCTACTCCGATGTAGTCATGGTAACGCTGGGTACGGGTGTCGGCGGCGGTATAATCATCGACGGAAAGATAGTTAACGGTTCGGTCGGTGCCGGTGGCGAGATAGGTCACATCCACATGAACGACAACGAAGAAAAGGCCTGCGGTTGTGGCGGACACGGATGTCTTGAACAGTATGCTTCGGCTACAGGCATAGCAAGAACGGCCGGTGAGATGTTTGAAGAATATAAAGGAAACACCGTACTTACAAAAGACGATCTTTCCGCGAAGGCTGTATTTGACGGCGTAAAAGCGGGGGATGAGCTTTGCATAAGTATTGCCAAACGTTTTGGCGACATGCTCGGAAAAGGACTTGCAGTGATCGCTGCGGTCGTCAATCCCGAAGTGTTCGTTTTGGGAGGCGGAGTTTCAAAGGCGGGAGAAGTACTTATCGGATACGTTGAGCCTTCTTTCAAGAAATATGCGTTCCCGGGAACCAAAAATGTGAAGATCGTTCTTGCGACCCTCGGAAACGATGCGGGAATGTACGGAGCCGCCAAACTCGTATAAAGGTTTGCGGGGTAAAATAATCACGAAAGGCTCTATGTAAATGAGTGAGATCATGATAAGCAACCTGGCCGGATTTGTAGACCGGGAGCGCATATCAGAAAATGTATTGTTAAAAGACTACACCACGTTCAAGGTCGGTGGACCGGCGAAGATCATGATAAAGGTGAACACCGTTAAAGAACTGTGCGATATCATCGCATATCTTAACAAGTGTCAGGCTTCGTACATGATCATCGGCAACGGAAGCAATCTTCTTGTTTCCGACGAAGGATACGACGGGATCGTCATCAAACTCGAAGGCGATCTTATGAAAGTGGAGGCCAAAGAAAACGTGATAAGCGCCGGTGCGGGAGCACTTCTTGTGAACGTATGCAGGGAAGCTCTCAACAATTCTCTTACCGGTCTTGAGTTTGCTTACGGCATACCCGGAACCGTCGGAGGCGCAATAGTTATGAACGCGGGGGCGTTCGACGGTGAGATGTCGATGGTGGTAACAGGCGTGGAAGCAGTCACCAAAGAAGGCGAATCGATATACGTTTCACCCCATTCTCTTCGCTTCGGTTACAGAAGAAGTGAGGTAAGAAAGACCGGGATCACGGTTACCAAGGTTGAGTTCACTCTTACGAAAGGTGATCGCGAAGAGATAGAAAACAGGATGAACGAACTCAAGAACCGCCGTGTGGAAAAACAGCCTCTTGAGTATCCCAGTGCGGGCAGTACGTTCAAAAGACCCGAAGGATATTTTGCGGGCAAGCTGATATCCGAAGCCGGTCTTTCAGGTGAAAGGATAGGAGGAGCCTGCGTTTCCACAAAGCACAACGGCTTTATCATCAACGATGCGGGAGCTACCGCAAAGGATGTTAACGATCTTATCGAACTTGTAAAGAAACGTGTTTACGACACTTCAAACGTAAAGCTTGAACCTGAAGTAATAAAAGTAGGCAGGTTCTGAACACGGTAAAGGGAGAAGAGTATGCGACTTGTCATAGTGACCGGAATGAGCGGAAGCGGAAAGATAACCGCGATAAACATACTTGAGGATGCGGGGTATTTTTGTGTTGACAATCTTCCCGTAAAACTTTTTGATATGTTCGGTGAACTCATAAGCGGACGTGACACCGAGATCACCAAAGTGGCACTCGGTATCGATGTACGCGCAAACCAGCCTTTTACCGAGGTTGAGCAGGCTATCGAGAGACTTAAAGCCGCCGATATCCCGGTGAGCATTCTTTTTATGGAAGCTTCCGATGAGACTCTTTTAAACCGCTACAAAGAATCGAGACGTCTCCACCCTCTTGCACCCGACGGACGTGTGGAAGAAGGTATCGCAAGAGAGCGCGAGATATTAAAGAACATAAAAGCTTCGGCCGATTATGTGATCGATACGTCACATCTTCTTACAAGGGAGCTTAAGACAAAACTTGTTGATATATTTGTTGAAGACAAGCACTTCAGCAATCTTATGGTGAACATCGTATCGTTTGGTTTCAAACACGGCATACCGCGCGACGCGGATCTGGTGTTTGACGTCAGATTCCTGCCGAACCCTTTCTATATAGAAGAACTTAAAACGATGACCGGTCTTGATAAGAGCGTACGCGATTATGTAATGGGATTTCCCGAGGCCGGGCAGTTTCTCGATAAACTCGAAGACATGCTGATGTTCCTTATTCCGAATTACATAAAGGAAGGCAAATATCAGCTCGTGATCGCCATCGGCTGCACCGGAGGACATCACAGATCGGTAACTTTGGCCGAAGAACTCTACAATCGCATTAAAGACAAAGGTGATTTCGGTATAAAACTCACTCACAGAGATGTGTCGGGAGTTGATAAGCCACAGTAAAAGTCGGAGGCAGGTAATGTCATTTTCATCCAATGTGAAGGAAGAACTCATAAAGTCCATTCCGCACGACAGACATTGTCGTCTGTGTGAACTGACGGCTATTCTTGCTTTCGCCGGTAAACGAAGCGGAAGCTCAATCTTTGTCTATCAATCGAGTGAGACCAAGGGTGCGATAAGAAAATGCTTTACTTTGCTTAACAAAACATTTAATATAAATACTGATGTTTTGGGTGAAGGTATTGACAACGGTCGCACATTCATTGAATTTGGGCGAAAAACTCCGGGCATGAGTGCCGTTTTGGATGCTATCGCAAACGAAGCTCCGGGTTATCTTCTTTCAAACGACTGTTGTAAACGTGCTTATTTAAGGGGAACCTTCATTTCCGTAGGATTTGTGGGAGACCCGGGCAAGTCTTATCATCTTGAGTTCGTATGCCAGGATGAGGACTCGGCAGTAATGCTAAAAGAGCTTTTATACGATTTCGATATAGAGGCAAAAAGCACAAAACGCAGAAAGTATTATGTGGTATATATAAAGGATGCGGATACCATCCAGGATGTGTTGAATGTATTGGATGCTCACAACTCTTTAATGGAGTTCGTGAACGCGCGAATACTTAAGGACGTCAGGAACGATCTTAACAGACGTAACAACTGCGATATCGGAAACATATCGCGTGCGGTAAATGCGGGAAGCAAACAGATCGATGACATAAGGCTCATCGAAGAAAAAGTCGGACTCGACGCACTTCCGGCTCAGTTACAGGAGATCGCGAAGTTAAGACTTGATAATCCTGAAAGCTCTCTCACGGAATTGGGAGAAATGCTCGATCCTAAAGTTGGTAAATCGGGGGTCAATCACAGGTTACGTAAAATCGGAGAATTTGCTGAAAATTTAAGACAGCAATGAGGGAGACAAAATGACAAAGAAGGATATAACCATTCAGTTAACCGGCGACCTTGACGCACGTCCCGTGGCGATGCTTGTACAGATCGCAAGCCAGTTTGACAGCACAGTTTATATAGAGACCGGAGACAAGCGCGTAAACGCAAAGTCCATCATGGGAATGATGAGTCTCGGAATGTCC
>JAILEQ010000022.1 GCA_024687305.1 Lachnospiraceae bacterium
TCGTAACCCGATACGCTTATTCCGACCACAACCGTTATTCCGAGATTTATTATCAAAAACCATTTGATCCATTGTATAAAGAAAGTTTTCATAGTGTTTCCCCTTAAAAAGCATTGGTTCTTCCATGCTTTTTCTTTGTGCCTTTGTGTCTCCTATTTTCCGATGCCAAGCTTTTTCTTAAGGTCCGGAACATAGCCTCTGGATACGATGATATCTTCGCCGTTTTTGAGTCTGGCGACGAATCGTCCGTTAAATTCGGGACTTAAGTGGCCTATCATCTTAATGTTGACTATGGCGTTTTTGGATATTCTTATAAAAGAAGAAACCGATAGCTCTTCCTCTATTTCAAAAAGCTTTTTCTTGGTTTCATAGCATTTGGAAGAAGTGTAGGCAAAAACTCTGTTGTCGACCGCATCAAAATAGCATATCTCTTTTAAAGGAAGCATTACGATGCTGTCATTTATAAAAACAGCCATGGTGTCTTTGCTCACACCGTCTTTTAAGCGACGAACCGTATTTAACACTTCGTCGCTTAATTGAGCCATTTTTATGATTATTTCATCTTCTTCGCCGGGTAAGGGCGTTTCAATGGTTATCTTCATTATCTGTCTTTCTTTTTGCTGTATGTGATATAGATCGTGGAAAGTATTACAAATACTATGCCCACTCCCAAAAGTATAACCATTTTTGAGCCCTGAGACAATTGATTTTTGTCGAAATAAAGGTCCATTCCCATTATTCTGTCGAGTTCTTCTCTCATAAGAGCGGGTGTGCCGTCAAACAGCTTGTCTTCAACGGGCGCAAGCATGATCTTTCTGATAGCCGAAGTCGAATAGATGAAAGGGAAGCATTTGATCATCTTCTGCATTGAAGAGCTCATTTCTCCTATAGGGAAGTAAATTCCTCCGAGGAAGCCGGCGAGTGTTCCGAGCACGATACCGATGCCACCCCATGCGCTCTGGCTTTTTATTGCCGAAGCGAATAAAAACATGATCGAAGAGAATACAAACGAGTTGATCGTAATGATCAAAAGGAGCATCAACTGTGTCTTTACGGGAAGAACCGCTACACCTCTCATAACTCCGATGATCTCGGTAACGATCAAAGTTATGAGACTCATGATCATACCGGTAAGCCATGCGCTGAAAACGTAACCGAGCACAAATACCGATCTGTTTACAGGCATTACCATAAGAGAGTTAAGGCGGTTACCTGTTCTGTCCTTTATCATGTTCGAGTAAAAAGAGTGTGTTACCGTAGCGGCGTTTATGGTGATTATTCCCGCGCATGTCCACAGAAATACCATCTGATCGCAAAGTGCTATGTCAGCTTCTCCGCCTCTTCCGGGGATGTTTTTCAATATGTTCACTATCTCGCTGTTGGTTACGTCACCTAAGAAAAATACCATCAAAAATACTACTATGAGCATGGAGAGCAGTGAAAAGAAAACTGCTGAAAAATCCTTAAAATACAATGCTATGTTTCTTCTTGTCAATGCCATAAATCCTCTCATTATTCCATCCTCCCTTTGTTCATCGAAGTAACGTTTATGAATACGTCGTCCATGTTTCCCTGTACTATCTCAAATCCGTCGATCAAACCTTTAAGTCCTTCGGCACTCTTTGCCGCTTCAAAAGGATCTTTTGCCTCTACGCAGGCTCCGTACGTCGTATCGGTCATTTTTTCTTTGCCTATGACTGCCTCGACCCGCTCTTTCTTATCGGGTGTAAAGTAAAGTTTAAGGCTGTCTTTTGCGTAACGGTCCTTTAATTCAAAAGGTGTTCCTTCAGCAAGTTTCTTTCCTTTGTCTATAACTATTATCTTGTCGGCCGATTGCGCCTCTTCCATGTAGTGTGTGGTAAGAAATACCGTCATGTCCGTGTTCTTTCTGAGCATTTCCACCGCTTCCCACACATCTGCTCTCGTTGCGGGATCGAGGCCTGTCGTAGGCTCATCGAGGAAGAGTATCTGAGGTGAATGCATTAAAGCAAATGCGATCTCACATCTTCTCTTCTGGCCTCCGGAAAGTACTTTGTATTTTTTGTTGATGATGTCCGAAAGCTTAAGCACATCCGAAAGATCTTTTAATCTGCTGCTTATCGTCTTGTCATCAAGTCCCTGCATTTTTGACCTTACCACGATGTTTTCTTTGACCGAAAACAGTTCGTCAAGAACGTTTGACTGATAAACAACTCCGATGCTCCTTCTTATGTCCATATCGTCTTTGCCGAGTCTGTAGCCGTTTAAGAAAGCCGTTCCGCTGTCGGGTGTAAGAATCGTGGAAAGCATGTTGACCGTTGTCGACTTTCCTGCTCCGTTAACTCCCAGGAAGCCTACGAACTCACCTTTGCCGATCTCAAAGCTTAAAGAGTCCACTGCGTAAAAGTTTCCGTATTTTTTTGTAAGATTGCTGATCTCTATCGAATTCATCCGATCCTCCTTGCCAATCGCTTTTGATTGAAGTTCTCTTGTTGATCGAATGATATGAGAAAAATGGAAAAAAGAAAACAGAAATGAAGGTAAGTTGTATTTTTAGGGCGGTAAGATGCAAAAACCGCCCTTTCTAATGATATTTCTTTATAAAAGGATGTCTTTCCTTGGGGCCCGTCGCACGTACTTTACCAAGGAACGACCAGAAAAGAATGATAGCCTGTCCGGGGATGCCCAGCCAGAATACTCTCCATATATTAAATCCGAACTCAAAGAAAAGAGCAAAGAACGTAAGGAGCGTCGTCCACATAAGCAAAGAGATGATCACGTAGTTTCTTCTTCGGGAAAACCAGATGGTATTTAGAACGAGCCAGACGACCATCGTAACGGGTACTGCGCAAACGAATGCCATCCATGAACCCTGAAGGTCTTCTCTTGCCGTTCTTATTATTACAAAAACAAGCGTTGCGATAAGCCATACCGCCATAAGTGATATGCCTGTCACAAGTGCTCTTGTGTTTACCCATCGCTTCTTTTGTTCATCGAGTCCGACAGGTGCAACTTCCTCGTGCTCGGTCGTGAGATAGTCAAGCGTAACACCGAACATCTCGGCAATATTGTACAAAACGACAACGTCGGGAAGAGCTTCCCCACGCTCCCATTTTGACACGGTCTTATCAGAATAATTGAGCGCACCTGCAAGATCGAGCTGTGTCATTCCGGCAGCCTGCCGCAATTTTCCGATATTTTCACTTATGGTAAGTTTTATGTTTCTTTCAGAATCCATTTAATACCTTTGCCCTTTTAACCTGTGGCGGATGCGCGAAGCCGCATTTTTACGCCATTCTCTCCCGTGAGTAGAATCACCGTTTAACGACTCTACTATGAGACATTATAACAGTGGAATCGCAAAAAGTCCAAGTAGATTGATATTTTTGTGGGCCTCGGAATAAAATTATGCTGAAAACAACGAAAGAGCGAGGAAATCATCATGAGAGATTACACCATAGTAACCGATTCTACCTGTGACCTGACTCCTGATCTTATCGAAAGATACAACCTTAAAGTTGCTTCTTTATATGTTCTTTTGGATGGTCACACTTACAAAAATTATCCCGATGAAAGGGAAATCACCAATAAGGAACTTTACGCAGCCATGCGTAACAAAAAGCTTCCTACCACTTCAGCGGTAAATCCTCAGGATTTCACAGATATCTTCAGACCTGAGCTTGAAGCGGGACGCGATATATTATATGTGGGATTCAGTTCACCCATGAGCTGCACTTACAACTCCGGATGCACTGTAGCGGCCGAATTAAGAGAAGAATTTCCCGAAGCAAAGATCTTAACCGTAGACTCATTGGCCGCAACTTTCTCACTCGGACTTCTTGCCATTCTGGCAGCCAAGAAAAAAGAAGAAGGCGCTACGATAGAAGAGAATGCAAAATACCTTGAAGAAAACGTTCCTCACATGGCTCACGCCTTCACCGTTGACGATCTCTTCCATATAATGAGAGGCGGTCGTGTCAGCAGGAGTACCGCTTTTATCGGAAGCATCCTTTCCATCAAACCTATCCTTCGAGTAGGAAACAACGGTCTTATCGAATCGGCCGGAAAGGTAAGAGGTACCAAGAAAGCGTTCCAGTTCCTTTTGGAGCAGATAAGAGAAAACCTTACCGATCCCACTCTTCCTTTCTTTGTGGGACACGGTGACAACGAAGAAGCGGCAAATGAATTTGCCGAAATGCTTACAAAAGAACTCGGACTTACCGATGTTCACGTATGCTGCTTAGGTCCCGTATGCGGATGTCACGGCGGCCCCGGACTTGTAGGTGCTTTCTATCACGGAAAAACCCGTGAACCCGGCGTCAACGCAAACAAAGACGACGAAAGAAGCATCGCCTGATCAAGAGATTTATGTGGTAACCAAATACTCACTTTTAGCCCATAATTCATCTGAAAAACTCCCAAAGATCCTTTTGGGAGTTTTTTGGCGTAATTTTTTTTGTAAGCGGTTACATTTTTTGTCGCACTCTGTGAATATTTATGTTATATTTATTAGCAGGGGAGAAACAACATGAATATTTATGACATTTCAAAGCTTGCCGGAGTATCTACTGCGACTGTATCGCGCGTTATCAACGGATTTGACAACGTTAAACCGGCAACCAGGGAAAAGGTATTAAGCATCATCGCTTCTCAAGGGTACACGCCCAACGCGTTCGCCAGAGGTCTCGGACTCAATTCCATGAAGACCATCGGCATCATGTGCGCCGATTCTTCGGATATGTATCTTGCAAAAGCCGTTTATTATATCGAAGGTGCTCTTCGTGAGAACGGATATCATTGCATACTTACATGTACCGGTTACGAAAGAAAGAGCCAGCGTGAATCTATGGAAATGCTTATGTCTCAGCACGTAGACTGTATCATCCTTGCGGGCTCCATTTTTATCGACAAAGACAATTCCAACAACAAATATATATATAAGGCGGCCGACAGCGTTCCGATAATGCTTCTTAACGCCAATCTCGATCACAAGAACATTTACTGTATATCATGTGACGACAGTGCGGCGATGGAAAAGGCTACCGAATTTCTTATCGACAACAAACGTAACAATATTCTCTATCTTTACAATTCAAACTCGTATTCGGCCACAAGAAAGCTTTCGGGTTATCGCCATGCCTTCGAAAAGAAGGGGCTTAAGTGCAACGAAGACTACATCAGATATTTTAACGGCACTTCAAAAGACCTCGAAAAGGTGTGCGGCTTCGTGACCGAACTTGCCGACAAAGGACTCAAATTCAACGGTGTTGTGGCATCCGAAGACTTCCTTGCCGTAGGAGCACTTAAATATGCCGTTAGAAAAGGAATAAAAGTCCCCAAAGACCTTGAGATCATCGGTTACAACAACTCGGTCCTCACCGTCTGCACGGAACCTGAACTGTCATCCGTTGACAACCAGCTTGAAACGCTTTGCACCAATCTCGTAAGAATATGTATCGGTGCTCTTTCGGGCGAAAGCATGCCGCAAAAGACCGTATTTAACGGAGAACTCATACACAGAAGCACTTCTGCTTCATCCAGAAAAACAAAATAATACAGAGTCGGAGGAATGTAACAAATGAAACAATTCATGGATGCGGAGTTTTTACTCGAAACCAAAACCGCATCAAAATTATTTCACGAATATGCAAAAAACGCTCCCATAATCGACTATCACTGCCACATAAGTCCGAAGGAGATAGCCGAGAACAAGCATTTTAAAAACATTACCGAAGTTTGGCTTTCCGGTGACCATTACAAATGGCGCTACATGCGTTCATGCGGTGTCGAAGAAAAGTACATAACCGGAAATGCGAGCGACAAAGAAAAGTTCTTAAAATGGGCCGAATGTCTTTCCAAAGCTATAGGCAATCCTCTTTATCACTGGAGTCATCTCGAGCTTCAAAGATATTTCGGATATGACAAACCTTTAAGCCTTAAGACGGCTGAAGAAGCCTGGGAAGTGACGGAAAAGATACTTAACCGCCCCGACATGGGTGCAAAAGATATCATAAAGAAATCGAACGTGAAGCTTATCTGCACCACCGACGATCCCGTAGATTCTCTTGAATACCACAAAATGATCAAAGAAGATGCTTCTTTTGACGTTAAAGTGCTTCCCGCATGGCGTCCCGACAAAGCCATGAACATGGAAAAGCCCGACTTTACCGACTACATTAATAAGCTTTCCGATGTAAGCAATGTAACAATATCTTCCTTCGAAGACCTCATAAATGCATTGAAAGTTCGCATGGATTTCTTTGAAAAGAATGGCTGCACGGTATCGGATCACGGCTTTGAATACATGATGTATGCGCCCTCCGACGCCAAAGAGATCGATGACATATTTACAAGACGCATGTCAGGCAAAAATGTAACAGACGATGAAATGCTTAAATATAAATTTGCATTTATCACCGCTCTTTGCAAAGAATATGTTTCAAGAAACTGGGTGATGCAGCTTCACTACGGCTGCAAGCGAGACAATAACGTAAGAAGATACAAAGAGCTCGGTCCCGACACCGGTTTTGATTGTATTAACGACCACACCCCGTCGTACGAACTTACAAACTTCTTAAACTATGTCGAGGAAAACGGCGGTCTTCCCAAGACTATACTTTACAGTCTCAATCCCGCTGATAATGCCGCCATCGGAACGATAATCGGCTGTTTCCAGGATTCTTCGGCAGTTGCAAAGATTCAGCAGGGAAGCGCATGGTGGTTCAACGATCATAAGATAGGTATGGAAAGCCAGATCCTTTCTTTGGCATCACTCGGAAACCTCTCCGGTTTTGTGGGAATGCTCACCGACTCAAGATCGTTCCTTTCTTACACAAGACATGAATATTTCAGAAGGATACTTTGCAACATCATCGGAAATCTTGTTGAAAACGGTGAATATCCGTGCGACTTCGACCTTCTTTCACAGATAGTCAAAGACATAAGCTACAACAACTGTGTAACGTATTTCAACTTTCCGGTTGATAAATGCTAGTACCTGACAACGCTGACTTCTCCCGAAGAAAGCGCTTCAACCTCACCGTTATCGCGACGCACGATCAAATGGCATTCATCGTCGATACCTTCGACTTTACCGTATCCGCCCGACACGGTTCCGCCGTTCAATATCTTCACGTAATTTCCGATAAGCATCGATCGTGACCGATAATCTTCAAGATAGTCATCTATATCACCGCTTCCGAGCAGGTTTGTAAGTTCTCTTATAATGCCTGCCGAGAGGCGGTTTTTCATATCTTCTTCGAGTTCTCCTTCGGGAAAAAGAACGCCCGCGATATTCTTGATCTCATCGGGAAATCCGTCTTTTGGAATGTAAAGGTTTATACCTATTCCTATTACCATATAGGAAAGAGAGCCGTCTTCAAGCGATGTTGCGCCTTCGGTAAGTATGCCGCATATCTTTTTCCCATCCAAGAATATGTCGTTTACCCACTTTATCTTTACATCCTTACCGGTAAGCTTTTCGATGGCTTTGCACACAGCCACCGCCGCCATGCAGGTTGCCTGCGTGGCTTTTTCTATGTCGGTCTTTGGGTGCAAAAGAAAACTTATATACAATCCGCAGCCTTTGGGGGAGAAGAAACTTCTGCCTCTTCGTCCTCTTCCCTTAGTCTGATAATTTGCGATCATCACTATGTCGTCACTGTGCGATACGGCATACTCTTTTGCAAGATCGTTCGTCGATGCGACCTCATCATATACATTCACTTTTATTTCTATACCGTCTTTATCAAGATTTCTTTGAACTCCCTCCAAAGAAAGGATATCCTTTTCGAGTCTTAACCTGTAGCCTTTGTTCGTTACGGCCTCTATGTTATATCCGTCTTTTCGTAACGCGTTCACGGCTTTCCATATTCCGGCCCTTGTGATATACAAAGTATCGGCGATCTCCTGCCCGGATACAAAGTTTGAATTGTGTTCGGATAAGAGTTTCAATACGTTTTCTTTTGTTGTCTCTTTCATTTATTTCCCTTTTTCTTCCTAATTGTAAACTTTTTGAAATAGATCGTTGACCGATCGTCAACATGATTGTAAACTTTCGAATGTTGATTGTAAACCAACAAATTCATTTCGTTTCAAGGAGTTTATATATGAACAGAAAAATGACTTTAAAAACAATGATACAAACCGCTCTTGTCACTGCGGTGATCTGTGTTCTTTCGCCCTTTGTGATACCGCTTCCGATAAGTCCGGTCCCCGTATCGCTTTCGATCTTTGCCATATACATGGGACTCTACGCAGTCGGCTTTAAGTGTGGCACTATCGCTACGTTTTTGTATATACTCATAGGTCTTGTCGGTGTTCCGGTGTTCTCGGGCTTCTCAGGCGGCCCGGCTAAGCTTTTTGGACCTACCGGCGGTTATATTCTGGGATATCTTTTCATCTGTGTGATCGCAGGACCTATAATAGACAAGTTCGAAAAAAAGATATGGCTCCATATTATTTTTATGATAATAGGCGTAGCGGTCTGCTATCTTTTCGGAACACTTTGGTTTGTAAAGGTTATGGACGGCTATACATTTGCCTCGGCGCTTTCCGTATGCGTCATTCCCTTTATTCCCGCAGACATTGTAAAGATCGCGGTTGCGGTGATCGCAGGTCCGTTGATCAGAAAACAGATCAAACGCATAGCGGCATAGGCAATCTCGGATATGTTTCCTGTAAAGCAAAAAGATCACCCGATTTCGGATGATCTTTCTTTTTGCTTAATTGTTATCCTTTAACGGCTCAATAAGTTCTTTCATGGTACGCCATCCCAAAACCGCACATTTGACACGTGCCGGCATGTGAGAAACGCTTTGAAGTATACCTGCTTCATCGAGTTCTTCGAGCTCTTCTTCGCTGACACCTTCTTTTATCATCTTTAAAAAAAGATTGCTTAAATGAGTGGCCTCGTCCAAAGTTTTTCCGATCACCATTTCAGCCATGATATCGGCCGAAGCCTGCGATATTGCGCAGCCGCTTCCTTCGTAAGCCGCGTCTTTTATTATCCCGTCCTCAATAAAAAGTTCGAGGGTAATCTCATCTCCGCAGGAAGGATTGACACCTTCAAGCGTATAATTTGCGTTCTCAAGTTTTTGCTTGTGGTACGGTCTTAAATTATGTTCATTTATTATCTCGTTATATAAAGTGCTGCTCATATTTTCCCTTTATCAAAGACCCATCAGGCCCCTTATTGAAGAAAGAACATCCAGAAATCTTTCAACTTCCGAAACAGTATTATACATTGCAATACTCATTCTGGTGCTTGAATTGATCCTTGTTCCGGCAAACTGCGCCAGATATCTGTGTAAAGGCTCGGCACAATGATGGCCTGCTCTTACGCACACTCCCGCGTCGGCAAAAACTTGCGCCACATCGTGGGGATGAACTCCTTCAACTCTGAAAGCTACGATGCCGTGATGGTTACATACCATATCTCCGCCGATTATATCAACGTAAGGCATCTCTCTCATGCCGTCGAGCGCTACGCTCGTTAACATATTTTCCCTTGCAACGATCTGCTCGAAACCGTACTGTTTTATAAAATCCATTGCGGCGTGAAGGCCTACGGCTCCGCCGACATTTACGGTTCCCGCCTCAAACTTATGAGGAACTTCCGCATAAGTGGTTCTTTCCTTCGTAACGGATTCTATCATCTCTCCGCCAAAAAGAAAAGGGGGCATCTTCTCCAAAAGCTCTTTACGTCCGTACATTACGCCGATTCCCATCGGAGCATACATCTTATGTCCGGAAAATACATAAAAATCCGCACCGAGATCTTTGACATTTACCCTGATGTGCGCAATGGCCTGAGCTCCGTCCACCACCAAAACCGCGCCTTTTTCATGTACAAGTTTGGATATCGCCTTTATATCGTTTATTCTTCCGATAACGTTTGAAACCTGGGTTATCGCAACTATCTTCGTCTTATCGCTTAAAAGAGCGCTAAGCTTGTCGATATCAAACTCTCCGGCAGGTTCGGGGTCGTAAAAAACGACCTTTGCCTTCTTAACCTCTGCCACATGCTTCCACGGAAGAAGATTTGAATGATGTTCCGCGGTGCTTACGATTATTTCGTCACCTTCGTTAACCTGTGACATACCGTAACTGTACGCAATAAGATTTACCGATTCGCTGGCGTTTCTTGTGAACACTATCTCCGAAGCATCACCTGCATTTATAAACTCCGCTGCCGCCTCCCTCGCGTTCTCATACGCATCCGTGGCCGCCACGCTTAACTCATAAATGCCGCGCATAGGATTGGCATTTTCTTCGTTATAATACTTTTTAACCGCGTTAAGCACACATTCCGGTTTTTGCGTTGTGGCTCCGTTGTCCAGATACGCAATATCGTTGTTTTTGATGATCGGAAACACTTCCCGAACTTTATCATCAAGTTCTCTCATATAAATATCCTCACACTTGGTTTGGCTTTTAAAGACTTACCCCATAAAACGACTATAGAGATATGCATAAAAGCATATCTCTTAAGTCGTTTGCAATACTATGCTATGATGTACTGTTTACAGTATTCTGTCAAGATATTCGGTGATCTCTTCTCTTGTTTTTTTGTCGTCTATCTTATTGGCAACGGCATCGATCTGAGCTCTTTCCATTATCCTGTAAGCTTCTTTTTCGTCGATACCTCTCGATTTCATATATACGAGAAGATCCTCCCTCAATTTTCCGATCGTTGCTCCGTGAGCACCGGAAACATCCTCTTCGTCGCAGAGAATGAGCGGAACGGTCTTATTGATTATCGTATCATCGGTAAGCAATACGTTCTCCAGCTCTGCTCCGTTTGCTCCGGAACATCCTTTATGAAAATCAAGCGTCCCTTTGAAAAGCTTATATGCCCGGTCTTTCAAAACACCGCTTACGTTAAAGTTGCTTTCCGTGTTCTTTCCGTGATGATTTGCAACATAATTCATATCGAGTTTGCTGCTGCCGCTCATGGTATATGCAACGGAGGCTTCAACCTTACTCTCAGGTCCTTCAAGTTCGGTAAACAATCCGTAATAACTTTCTTTTCCTCCGAGTACTATCTGAATGAGATTTAAAGATCCGCCCTCGCAAAGATGTGCTCCGAAATCATTCAAAAATGTCTTTTTATCGGAAAGCATCTGCACCTGAACGATGGTAAGCGTTGCGTTCTTTGCGACGCGAAGCTTGTTCTGCATAAGATAGGTTGCAGGCATGTCGTTCTTTTCTTTTATGGTCTGTATTACGGTAAGATTTCCGTTTTCTTCAACCGTATAGTCCAGAATGTTAAGTGCTTTCTTTTCATCCCCTATCTCAAAAGTCTGATAAAGAGGTTTCTTTACGTCTGTATTTTCCGAAACGACATATCCGGAAACTTTATGATTGCTGTCGGAAATCAGATCGTCAAACTCTTTTCCCAGTCCTGTCCTTATGGATATATCGGCGAGATGACCGATGCCCTTTCCGACGATACTGTCTACTTCTTTGGGAACAACTTCCGTATATTCAAGTAAAGACTTGGGAAGTGATACATCAACTTCCACGTCATTGACTTTTAACCGGTTCCATGTACGTACCGGTATATTATTTATTCTCATTATCCTATGCTTCCTTTCATCTCTATAGTGATCAGGTTGTTCATCTCTACCGCATATTCAAGAGGAAGCTCCTTGCTTACGTTATCCGCGAAACCTCTTACTATAAGTGCTCTCGCTTCGGTTTCGGATAATCCTCGGCTCATAAGATAGAATATCGTCTCATCGCTTATCCTTCCTATCTTTGCTTCATGTCCCACATCCGCGTCAGCGCATCTGACATCCATTGCGGGAATAGTGTCAGAACGGCTTATACTGTCAACCATCAACGATTCGCAGGATGTTGAGGACTTACTGCCATGAGCGTCGGGTCCTATCACAACGGAACTTCTGAAAGTATTGATACCTCCCGATTTACTGATGGATCTTGTATTTACGTAAGAGAACGTATCTTCCGCATTGTGAACGATCTTTGTACCCGTATCGAGATTCTGACCCTCACCCGCAAAAGTAACGCTGGTGAATTCGGCTCTTGCTCCTTTGCCGTTTAAGACGCTCATGGGATAGAGATAGGAAATGTGCGATCCGAAGGATCCCGATACCCATTCTATCTTTCCCCCTTCTTCAACTACGGCACGTTTAGAGTTTAAGTTGTACATGTTCTTTGACCAGCTTTCAATGGTCGAGTATCGAAGCGTTGCGTTCTTTCCAACCCACAATTCAACCGCTCCGACATGAAGGTTTGCCACATTGTATTTGGGTGCGGAACATCCTTCGATGAAATGAACGGATGCGCCTTCTTCAACAATTATCATCGTATGTTCAAACTGACCCGCTCCTTTTGCGTTCAGTCTGAAATAAGACTGAAGCGGGAAATCAACTTTGACTCCCTTTGGAACGTATACAAAAGATCCTCCCGACCATACCGCACCGTGAAGTGCCGCAAATTTGTGCTCGGTAGGGGGAAGCACCTTCATGAAGCGTTCCTTTATCATATCCGCATATTCAGTTTTAAGTGCGCTTTCGATATCGGTATATATAACTCCCTTTGATGCGGCCTCATCGCGTATGCTGTGATATACGATCTCGGAATCGTACTGTGCGCCCACCCCTGCCAGGGATTTTCTTTCTGCCTGGGGAATACCGAGTCTGTCGAAAGTATCTTTTATATCTTTGGGAACATTCTCCCAATCGTTCTGCATGCCCCTCATGTTGGGACGAACGTATGTAAAAATATTATCTATATCAAGTGCATCCAATGAAGGACCCCAATCGGGCACTTCCATGGAATTGTAAATATCAAGACATTTAAGTCTTAATTCTCTCATCCAATCCGGGTCATTCTTTTCTTTTGATATTTCCAAAACAATATCTTTAGTAAGACCCGCATCGACTTTAAAAGCATCTGCATCTTCATTCCTGAAGTCATAGAAGCTTCTGTCTATGTCATTAACCTGTGTTTTTTCTTTCATAATCTTTTCCTATCGTTTGGGACGATGAGTCCTCTTTTCATTCTTTAATGTATGCTTCGAAGCCTTCATTATTGATCTTGTCGATAAGGGAAGCGTCTCCGTCATCAACAATCTTTCCGTCTACAAGAATATGTGTTTTGTCGACTTTAAGAGCCTCGAGTATTCTCGTGCTGTGAGTGATTATTATGAGTGCGCCGCCAACCTGCTTCTTATATGCTTCGACGCCCTTTGAAACGATATGGACAGCATCCACATCAAGACCCGAATCGGTCTCGTCAAGAATTGCAAGCTTGGGTCTTAACATTAAAAGCTGCAATATCTCGGCTTTTTTCTTTTCACCGCCGGAAAAGCCCACATTAAGATCTCTCTCTGCGTATTCGGGGTCCATTTGAAGAACTTCCAGTGTTTCTTTCAGTCTCTTTTTGAATTCCGAAGGCTTCATACGTTCTCCGGTAATCATTTCAAGCGATGTTTTAATAAAGTTCCCCAGGGTTATGCCCGGAACTTCGATGGGATTTTGGAATGTTAAAAAGATGCCTTTCTTGGCGATCTTATCGGTGTCTTCGCCCGTTATGTCATCACCGTCAAAGAAGATGCTTCCGCCGGTTATTTCAAATCTGGGATCGCCGATAATAACCGAGCCGAGGGTTGATTTACCCGCACCGTTGGGGCCCATGATAACATGCACCTCTCCGTCGCCGACTTCAAGATCGACACCGCGAAGTATCTCTTTTTCCTCGATCTCTGCCTTAAGGCCTTTAACTGTTAATAATTTTGACATTTTATGCCTCCGTTTGATTATTTTGTCTGCGGCTTTTCTGATTGGTCATCGCAAACCTGATCATTTTTCACGACGGGACAAGCGGTATAACCGCAAAGCGAAACGCTGCCTCCATCGATAATTAGTTCTTTACCGTTTACGAGCATGTCTGCGATCTTAAATCGTGCGCGCTCGTAAATCTCGGTTACCGTCGTTCGCGATATGCCCATATGAACGGCACATTGCTCGTGCGTACGTTTAAAGAAATCGATAAAACGTATGGCTTCATATTCATCCAAAGTCAATGTGACGACATCGTCGGTAGTATTGTCTTTGGCGCCGAAAGAAGTATGTTTCGGAAGACTGCAGATTTTCCTGCTTCTTGTAGGTCTTGCCATTGTTTTTCCTCGCTTTCTTTGTTTGTAAACCGTGGACTATTATATAATCATTTCCGACATATGTCTATAACCAATCGTCCCGATATGCAATTAATTTATGAAAGTTTTACAGTTGCTTTTTTACCGGGTTTATTGCTCGCAATACGCAAAAATACCATCATCACTTGCACTCTGACTTGCGTGATGATGGTATTTATCGTTATATCGATATGATATTATTCGCTAAACAAAGCAGTCGACAGATATCTGTCTCCGGAATCGGGAAGCAATACTACAATGTTCTTTCCGGCATTCTCGGGACGAGCCGCAAGTATGGAAGCTGCTTTTAAAGCGGCGCCCGATGATATGCCCACAAGGATTCCTTCGCTTACTGCGAAAGCTCTTCCTTCGGCAAATGCATCTTCGTTCTCGATGGGAAGCACTTCATCGTAAACCTTTGTATTGAGTACTTCGGGCACAAAGCCTGCGCCGATACCCTGTATCTTGTGAGGTCCTGCCTCGCCTTTTGAAAGAACAGGGCTGGCAGCGGGTTCAACTGCCACAACCTTAACGTTGGGGTTTTGTTCCTTTAAATATTCTCCGACACCGGTGATGGTTCCGCCGGTACCTACACCCGCTACGAATATATCAACCTTGCCTTCGGTCTGTTCCCATATCTCGGGACCCGTCGTTGCTTTGTGAACCGCAGGATTTGCGGGGTTAACGAACTGACCGAGTATTACGGAACCTTCTATCTCCTTATTAAGCTCCTCAGCCTTGGCAATCGCACCCTTCATTCCTTTTGAGCCTTCCGTGAGCACAAGATTTGCACCGTATGCTTTCAAAAGGTTTCTTCTTTCAACACTCATCGTATCGGGAAGCGTAAGGATCGCTTTATATCCTTTGGCAGCCGCAACTGCCGCAAGACCTATTCCGGTATTTCCGCTCGTAGGCTCGATGATCGTTGCACCGGGTTTGAGAATGCCTTTCTTTTCAGCATCTTCTATCATCGCAAGCGCGATACGGTCTTTTACCGAACCTGCGGGATTTAAATATTCAAGTTTTGCGTATATGGTAGCATTGTTGATGCCCGCTTTTTTTGAATATCCGTTTAACTTAAGTAAAGGTGTTTTTCCTATGAGTTCAAGTGAACTTTCAATAACTTTCTTACTCATATCGTTTTCCTCCTATGATCTTTAGCGGTTTGGAACGTTTAGGTTCTTCTCCCGATTAAGTATAGCACACTGCCTAACAACGGACTAATCATTTATTTATATAGCCGGTGATAACTTTAGCTTATCAAAAAGACAGTGTCCAAAAATATGTTATGGCATAATTAACAGTTATATTGTATAATCTTTGATTTGTAATGACTGTTTTTTTATTTGGTAATTTATATGAGCTACGTAATAGATAAAAAAGTATTTTATTCAAAACTGAAAACTCTGTCACTTCCGATCGCTTTTCAGAGCCTAATGCTCTCGGCGGTGGCGGCGGCCGATGCTTTGATGCTTGGCCGTATAGCGCAGGAAGAAATGACTGCCGTTTCACTTGCGACGCAGATACAGTTCGTGCAGAACATGTTCATCCTGGCGGTAACAGCCGCAGGTTCCATACTGGGTGCACAGTATTACGGCAAAGGCGATCTTGGCACGGTGAAAAGACTCTTTTCATTGATACTTAAGACGAGCGGATTGATCTCGTTTGTTTTCTTTGCCGCATGCGAACTCGTTCCGGGATATCTTATGCATATCTTCACGCAGGATGAGGCACTTATAATTATAGGAAGCGCTTATCTCAGGATTGCCGGATGGTCTTATCTCATAAACGGCATTTCACAATGCTATCTTGCAATATTCAAGATCACCGAACACGTAAAGCTTACCGCAGTCATCAGTTCCGTTGCGGTTATAGGAAACATCGTTTTAAATTCGGTGTTCATATTCGGTCTTATGGGAATACCCGCCATGAATGCAAGAGGTGCGGCTTTGGCCACTACTCTTGCGAGGACGATAGAGCTTTCTTTGTGCCTTATATACTCATTTAAGAAGGACTATATAAGACCCGACATTTCGCGCCTTTTCAAAAGGGAACCGCTTCTGGGAAAGGACTTTTTGAAACAATGTCTTCCACTGCTCGGCGGATCGCTTTTATGGGGCGTCGGATTTACGGCTTACACCGCAATAATAGGAAATATAGGCTCCGATGCCGCTGCCGCAAACTCTGTCTCGGCAGTTGTACGCGACATCATTTGCTGTGCTTGTAACGGAATAGGAACGGCCGCGAGTATAATGGTAGGCAATGAGCTCGGCGCCGGAAAACTTGAGATCGGCAGAGCATACGGACTTAAACTGGTACGTATTTCATGGGTTGTGGGATTCATTTCGACCGGACTCGTGCTTGCCGTAACGCCGCTCATCACACATATGGTCAAGCTGACCGATGAGGCACAATCGTACCTTACCGGAATGATGATCATAATGGCGATATATATGATAGGAAGATGCGTCAATACCGTATCCATAAACGGTGTTCTCGACGGAGGCGGAGATACGATCTTTGATATGTATTCTTTGGCCGTATCGATGTGGGTAATAGCCATTCCTTTGGCATTGCTGGGCGCATTCGTGTTCAAGTGGCATGTATTTTTGGTATACGCCTGTACGTGCCTTGACGAGGTAGGTAAGATTCCGTGGGTTATGATAAGACTTAAAAAGTATAAGTGGGTTCAGGATTTGACACGTGAAAGGATTTAAAGCAAATGAACAAAGACAAGCTTAAACCGATGCTTTTCAGCACACTTAAACATTATTCGGGCAAGCAGCTGGGGAACGATATCATATCGGGTATCATAGTGGCGATAATCGCCCTCCCGCTTTCGATAGCTTTAGCGCTCGCTTCAGGTGTAGGACCCGAAGAAGGTCTTTATACAGCAATAGTAGCCGGATTTATAATTGCGGTACTTGGCGGAAGCCGTGTACAGATAGCGGGACCTACTGCTGCGTTTGCCACGATCGTTGCCGGAATAATCGCCAAGAACGGAATGGACGGCATGATACTTGCCACGATAATCGCCGGTATCATACTTATAGTAATGGGACTTTTGCGTCTCGGCGGACTTATCAAATTCATCCCGTATACTATCACAACCGGATTTACATCGGGTATAGCCGTTACGATCGTCATCGGTCAGATAAAGGACTTTCTGGGACTGTCGTATCCTTCGGGAACGGTTACCATAGAAACGATGGACAAAATAAAAGCCATCGGTGCAAACATCTCAACTTTCAATCCTTACGCTTTACTGGTAGGCGCCGTAAGCCTCCTTATACTTATAGTATGGCCCAGGATCACAGATAAGATCCCCGGATCTCTCATCGCCGTTGTGGTCGGAATACTTATGGTTAAGCTCACGAACATGAACGTTAACACGATCGGAGATCTTTATACGATCAACGGACATCTTCCCACTCTTCATATTCCCAACATCACTATGGAAGGTGTCAGAAATGCTCTGCCCGACGGCTTTACGATCGCAATACTTGCGGCTATCGAATCGCTTCTTTCATGCGTGGTCGCAGACAGTATGATCAACTCACATCATCGTTCCAACATGGAACTTATCGCTCAGGGTGCCGGCAACATCGGTTCCGTTTTATTCGGCGGTATTCCCGCAACGGGTGCTATCGCAAGAACGGCAGCCAACATCAAAAACGGCGGACGTACTCCGGTAGCGGGCATCGTTCATTCGATATCACTTGTACTCGTGCTTGTGGTGTTGATGCCTTACGCAGCACTCATCCCCATGCCCACCATCGCAGCAATACTTTTCATGGTATCTTACAACATGTGCCAGTGGAGATCGTTCGTGCATCTTTGCAAGACCGCTCCCAAGAGCGACATTCTGGTACTGGTTACCACCTTCGTACTCACTGTTGTATTTGACCTTGTCATCGCCATCGAAGTAGGCATGATCATTGCCGTATTCCTGTTCATGAAGCGTATGAGCGACGAATCGGGCGTTACGGGCTGGAAATACTACGATCCCGATGAAGACCCCGACGGAACGACTCTTAAGCCCATCCCCGAGCAGGTCAGAGTTTACGAGATAAACGGACCCATGTTCTTTGGAAGTTCCGACGCCATCAGCACCATGAACTTCAAAGACTTCACAAAGGTCGTTATCATCCGTATGAGAGGTGTTCCCGCGCTCGATGCCACGGCTATGCACTCTCTTGAGCAGTTCTACGAGCGCTGCAAAGAAAGAAACATCACTCTTGTGTTCTCACACGTTAACGAGCAGCCCATGAACACAATGAAAAAGGACGGATTCTTCGACAAAGTCGGCGAAGAAAACTTCCGTCCTCACATAGATGATGCCATTGAATGGGCAACAAAGTTTATCAGCTGATCAATCAGATATTTTTACGCTTTTATTGATCCTGTTTAATATAAGTACCAAAACGGGACCGAACACATAACACGAAATGACTTCGCCCGCAAACACCGAGAAAGCCATCAAAGCAAGTACCGATGCCATTGTCGTGGCGGAGCCCATTTCCGTGATACCGTAACCGAAATACAGTACAAAAGGAATGATGATCGCATTTACGAGTACGGTAGGGATCGGTATCAATAAACTCTTCTTGACAGAAAGCACGTTACCGTGCTTTTTCTTTATGCCTTTTGTTATGGGCATGGTAAGCACGACTGCGATAAGAGTTGCGAGTGTTCCGAAAACCATATCGATCCACGATCCGCCGAAAATGTTGGTGATAAGACAACCGATAACCACTCCGAACGCTCCTGCGGGAGTGTAGAAAAGTGTCATGCAAAGTGCCTCGGCAACTCTGCATTGAATCTCGAGATACGAGAACTGGTACGTCAATAACGACAATACCACGTAGATAGCCGCGATGACCGCAGCCTTGGTGATAAAACCTGCTGTTTTTTTCATTTGTTTTCTCCTAGTTTTGTTTTAAGTGAGGATGGTCACGAACTCACTGATGGTGTAACGTTTGCCATTATATCCAATCTTTTCTCCTTTTGCAACCGCATTTTTTATTGTATAATACGCACAAACAGCATTTTGAGGTATTGTAGCGTGAGCAATTCGACATACACGATCATGGTGGTGGACGACGACGTTTCCATCGGGAACATGCTTGAGGAAGCACTGAAAAAAGAAAACTATAACGTCTCTCGGGCCTATTCAGGCACGGAAGCTTTGATGGTACTGGAAAAAGAAACCCCTTCGTTGATCATCTTAGACCTTATGCTCCCCGGGATAACAGGCGAGGAAGTGCTTAAAAAAGTAAACGGCATACCGGTCATAGTGGTAAGCGCCAAGACCGATATCGACCATAAAGTGGAACTTTTATATAACGGTGCCTGCGACTATGTTACAAAGCCGTTTGTCATATCCGAGCTTTTGGCACGTATCGCGGTTAACTTAAGGAAAAATGCGGTAAATGTGCAAAAAGAAAACTCAAATGTCATTACGGTGGGAAACATATCTCTTGATACGGAACTTTTTACCGTAAAAGTCGGAATCGAGGAGATCGCGCTTACGAGGACCGAAGGCGCAATACTTCAGATACTTATGTTAAATCCCAACCGTCCCATCGGGCGAAATACAATACTTGACCGTATAATGGACATCACTCCCGATTGTACGGAAAGGTCGTTAAAACAGCACATAAGCAACATTCGGAAAAAGCTTGAAGCCGCAACAGGCGTCGATCATATCGAAGCGGTGTACGGCATAGGTTTCAAATTCATAGGTTAGATTTCAAACGGACAGTTTACGCTGTCCGTTTTTTCTTGACCAAATCTTGACGATTTCCTGACCGCTTTCTTGACACCCATAATGTAATATCGTCATTGTAAACAAACACGCATGCATCCGGGAGGATGCTAAAGGAGCAATATGGAATACATTTTTAAAGCAAACAACCTTACCAAAACTTACAAACGCTTCACGGCGTTAAACGGTCTTAACATGAATATCAAAAAGGGGTCGATCTACGGATTCGTAGGAAAGAACGGAGCCGGAAAGACAACACTCATAAGACTTCTTACAGGACTGCAGAAACCCACATCGGGCACGTACGAACTGTTCGGCAAAGACCTTTCCGATCCCACTCTCCTTAAAGAAAGAAGACGTATCGGTGCCGTAGTTGA
>JAILEQ010000030.1 GCA_024687305.1 Lachnospiraceae bacterium
ATTACGAGGAAATAAAAATCGCGGGAGGCAAAAGCCTCCCGCTTTTCGTTAACCGTCTACCAGCTCTTGCCACCGTAATATTCGTAGCTGAACATTTCTTTTTCTTCGTCGAGATTGCTGCGGTCATACTGACCTTCCTGCATGAGGTCATCGAGTTCATCGAGAATATCTTCATTGGGGTCGGAGTTGTTTTCATCGTCGCCGCCGTCATCGGGATCGGTCTGCGAATCACCGCCTCCGCCGCCACCTCCGCCGGAATCGTTATTCGGATCCTGCTGTTGCTGTTGTTGCTGCTCTTTTTGCTCTTCGAGCTTTTTGATATACTCGTCGATCTCTTCTTTTAACGTCTGGGCATCGTTGCTTTTATAATTTATGTTGTCCATATCGGCCCAGCCGTTCGTGCAAAGAATGCTCCTTGCTTCTTTAAGTATATCTATGGCAAGATCGACGTTATTCGCATCTATGCTCTCGGGAGTTAACGGTTTTACCATTGATAGCGCCAGATCGATCCTCATGGCACAATCATCTTCGCTTTCCTCGTCGTGACGCGATTCGAGTGCTTTTTTAAACTCTTCTTCCGCCTTTTCCATATCGCCTTCGGTATAGTATGCCGTTCCTTTATTGTAGTGATCTTTGTATGGATTTATGAACCCAAGTTCGGAAAGATCGCTCACTCTGAGAGTCTGGTTGTTGAACCTGTCCGCTGCCCTCGCCGTCCTCATATAATTATAAAAAAGGCCGATAAACGCGATAAAGATAAGGCACCAGACAACTATCATCACTATAAGAGAAATATTCGGTTTTTCATTTTTACTGTTGCTTGTCGTCATTTTTCTCTTTCTTTCTCTTTCGCTTAACGTGACCTGTCGCAAACAAAACGCCGTCCCACAAAATGAGGATGAGCAGAGCCGGTGCAAAGTAATAATATGTATCCTTTGATGCCATGATCTGCTTTTCCTTTATCTCTTTTTCGTTCTGACTTTCTTCGGCTTTTCTCTTAACCTTTTCGAGAACATGATCGATCTTGTCGGTCGAAGTCATGTGAACGTACTCTATCCCAAGATCTTTTGAAAGAGCATTGAGCACGGTCTCGTCAATCTTTGAAACCGCGGGTTTTGAAGGATATTCGGAGTAGTCGATTATCTGCTCGGGTTCATCGTAATACGGATCTTCATAGTACATCTCGCCTCCGGTCGTGGTGCCGTAACCCATTACCGCACCGCCCGTAATGTAGCCGGCAATGTCCGAAAAAGACTGAAGCTGCGAATCGTCGGTGATCTCGCCGTCACTTATAAAGAACACGGCAACGGCTCCGTCATCTTTTTCGCGAGCCTTTTTTGCAGTAAAGGCAAGTGTGTCATGCACTATATTAAGCGAAGTGCCCTTTGCATAGATGTTTCTTATCGGATACAGAGAACTCACCATTGTGGCAACGTAACTGCCGTTGTCGGTGAACGGAACCGAAACGGATGCGTTGTTGTTAAACGTGATGACGGTAAAGTCCGCTCCGTCTATCTCTTCAACGATGTGTCTAACGTCGTCCGCTACACCGTCAAGACGTCTTAAGCCGTCTTTATAATCATCGGCGAGCATACTTATCGTATTGTCGATAACAAAAATGATCTTGATATTCAGTTTTTGAGTTTCGACACTTATCGTCTCATTAGGCACCATCGGCCTTATGTTTATAACAAAAAGAAGTATCACCATGAGTATCTGGCGTATATAAGCGCCGAGACTCTTTCTTTTCAAAAACAAAAGCCCTATGCAGATGATCCCCATGAGCCAAACGGGAAGTATCGGATTGATCAGGATTTTTCCCATTTATAACTCCGATCGCAATAAAGCGATATTTCTATTTTTTTAAAAGCTTCGCAAATACCAGAAGCCCGGTAAAACTGAAAAGCAGTACAAAGAACGCATTTGTCGGCAGATCGTGATCTACGTAATAGGTGTCACCGGGAACGAGGTTCTCACTCTTGCTTTCGATCATGTCTATTATAGACTCGTAAGTTCCCGATGATTCCTCAAGGAAGAACGCTCCTCCGGTCGATTCGACCGCTTTTCGCATGCTCACGAGATTATCGGTCGTCATCTCTTTGGTGCCTATGCCGTAAACCGTAATGTTTCTTTCCTTGCAAAGATCGGCGGCTTCCTGTACGGTGATAAGTTCCTCTCCGTAAGGATCGTTGTCGGTACAGAAGATGACTATCTTGGTGCGGTCTTCGTCATCCGAAAAATTTCTTATGCAGGCCGCGAGACCGTCACCGATCAGCGAGCTTCCGCGAAGCTCGTTACCTACGAGCGTTCCTTGCGAGATATACTCGTTTAAGTAATAAAATTCGTCGTCGTAATTGTACCACCAGAATGTATTGTACTTTATACGATAATCGAGTGCCTTCTGGATGTTCGACAAAGCCTCGAGAGTGTACTCGTGATCGTTCGTAAGAGGCGAAAGAACAACCGGCGAAGTGTTAAAGATAACTATCCCGAACCGCTCGTTTGAAAGGTTTGTTACGGTATCCTTAAGTTCTCCGAGCAGCCTTGCGTTAAGCTCATCGACCGAAGTCGAAACATCAAGGCACAGTATGATGTCTCTTGCGTATTGCTCTTCCGTGATCTTCTGTCTGTAAAAAGGACGCGCTGCGAGCCAGGAAGCGGATAGCACAGAAGCTGCGACAAATACCCACAGTCCGATGCAGTAAAATGTATAAAGTTTTTTCTTTTTAAGATAATACCTGTCTTTGTCGATGAAATATGTTCCCGCAAGTTTGACGCCGCTTTCATATCTTTTTGACCGATGAGCAAGGGCAAAGTACAAAACTACGAGTATTCCTGCGACAAATGCACTCAGATATATCACAAACCTGTATTTTATATCCATCTTTCAATAACCATTCTTGCGTCGTTTATCGCTTTAAAGACGTCATCGTCGGTTTCGACCGCAAATTCGGGTTCATAATATGTTTCTATGAGCGAGCTCACTACGGGAACGTTCTTAAGCTTAAGCTCACTTAACGTACTCTTCGTAAGATCGATGCCGCTTATATCTTTTACAAAATCACGTATCGTTACGCTCAGTTCCTGGTATGCGGGGCGAAACTTTATCTCGCCGCTTCTTAACCGATTCTCAAGATCGGAAAGCTTTCCAAGATAAAGAGTCCTAACCCTGCCTTTGTCGGATTCCGTTATCCAATGCTGTCTTAACATCTGAGAACCGGTCCTGTCCGTATCATCCTTTTTGCCCCTTACAAGGAGCACAATAGTGATTATCCCGAGAAAAAGAACAAGCAATAACGTTATAATTATGGGAAGGCCGCTGTACATTATGGGGCCGTATGGATTAACCTGAGAGTTCACCGTTTACCTCTACATCTGCAATTCTTTTTTGTGTCTGTCAAGAAGTGTCAAAAGTTCCTTGTCTATCTCTTCAAGATCGTCGACAGTGACATAAGGAACTCCGAAATGCTTCAATTTCTCGTCGAGACTTGCCATTGCCGCCGCTTTGTTGGCTTTTGCAAGTTCGGAAAGTTTCTTATCGCGTGAGAAAAACTCCGGAAGATAGATGCCTTCGGACATATCGTACATCTCGTCGTAAGCGATATCGGCATCGCTTATGTTTACAAGCAAAACATCGTGAGCCACAAGGAGTCTCTTAAGGTTCGTGTTCGATATCTTAAGTGCGCCTTCAATATCCGTCACTATGATGAGGATAGTCTTTCTCCGCACATTCCTTACTATAAAATCAAGAGTCGCGTTTATATCGGACTTGTTGTCCGAAGAAACGGTCCTGTGATAACTCTCCAGTATCAGCTCGATGTTCGCAAGTCCCGTCTTTAACGGAAAATGCTCGATCGATGTTTCGGTGGCATATGTGGCGCCCACAAAGTCGCCGTGGCGCTCCGCACAATATGCGAGCGTTCCGGCACTCATGATCGCCAGTTCACGTTTCTCGATGAGCCTTTCGGAATCGGCGAGCATTCTCGCGTTCGTATCGGGCACCAGGAGGACGTTGTGCTTCTTCTCCGCAACAAATTCGCGCACAAAAAGCTTACGGTTGCGGGCCGATGCTTTCCAGTCCACATCCTTTATCTCATCACCGGGCACATATTCTCTTAATTCGTCAAAGTTCATGCTCCTGCCTTTAAATACCGACTTATACGATCCGTCGAGCACACTTGCGGTGGTTTTCTTCGAGTAGATCTTCTGATATCTTTTAAGGCTCGCCTGAATCTTTGCGATATACCTCATTCTCATGGTGTTCTTACAGCTCCAACGATCGCATCGATAATGGTTTCTTCTTGCACACCGTCAGCAATGGCGGCATAGTTGAGCATGATCCTGTGACGCAGAACCTCATAACGCATGGCTCTTACATCATCGGGAGTCACGTAGTTACGTCCGTTAAGCAAAGCGACGGACTTGGCAACGTTCATGAACGTGATCGCAGCACGCGAACTTGCTCCCATCGTCACATACTGAGCCAGATTGGGATGAAGAAGCGTTTTCGTATTTCTTGAAGCCTGCACGATGTCCACTATGTAACGCTTTACTGCGGGATCGATATATATTTTCTTTGATATGCTCTGCAAAAACAGGATGTCGTCGATGTTGCACACAGACGCTCTTTGTGAAAATACATCCGCTTCTATTCTGTTAAGTATCTCAAGCTCCGATTCGGGGGTAGGATAGTGAACTTCTACTTTAAGCAAAAATCTGTCCATCTGAGCTTCCGCAAGCGGGTATGTTCCTTCCTGCTCGATGGGGTTCTGGGTTGCGATGACCACAAATACGTCGGGCATTTTGAAAAGCTCTCCGCCGATCGTGACCTCATGCTCCTGCATGGCTTCAAGCATGGCGCTCTGAGTCTTTGCGGACGATCTGTTGATCTCATCAAGAAGAACAAAGTTCGCAAATACGGGACCGATCTTGGTCTCGAAAGTGTTCGTAGACATGTTGAATATCTGCGTACCTACGATATCACTCGGGATAAGGTCGGGCGTACACTGGATACGTGAGAACGTTCCGCTTACGGCATCGGTCATGACCTTTGCGGCCGTAGTCTTTGCAAGTCCGGGTACGGACTCAAGAAGGATGTGTCCGTTGTTCATCATCGCCACAAGTATTGCGGCTCCGAGGAAAGGCTGTCCGACAACCTTGCTGTTGTAATAGTTCAAAACGTTATCGGATATCTGTTTTGCTCTTGCGATCTCTTCTTCGGTAACTGTCGATTGTGTTATCATTTCTTCTCCATTCCTCTTCTCAGATTTCTTCGTAATCGTCCCGAAGCGTTATCTCCGTGACTGTAAGTACTTTGTCCTCAACCGTGAACTTTATGTTCATTCCCGCAAAGGAAAGGCCGTATTCACGTAAAGGATCTTCTATATATCTCGGTCTAGGGTCGAGACTCAATATTCTAAGCAGCGTATCTTTTTTTCCGGGTCTTATAAGTTCGGAAATATCATCGCTTATGTTTACACTGAGTGTCTCTTCCGGCGGTTCGTCCGCAAATCCGCACTCGGCATCCGGATGGGAATCGGTGTAACGGATGTAGGGCTTTATGTCGTATATGGCCGTAAAGTTTCTTAGATCCGCGCCCGATACGATAAGTACCTTTCCCTCATCGGAATCTTCTATTCCGAGAAGTTTAACGGATGAAAGACCGATCGGGTTTGGCCTGAAAGGCGATCTTGTGGCAAATACTCCCATCGTATCGTTTCCTCCGAGTCTCGGAGGACGTACCGTAGCCTTAAAATTTTCGCTTTTCCTTATATCAAATCGCCATAAAAGCCAGATATGCGAAAAACCTTCAAGCCCTTTTAACGCATCGGGACTTCGATATTCGGGTTCAAAAACAATCGTTCCGATCGTATCGTCCACCAGACCGCTCTGTCTGGGGACTCCGAACTTCTCCGGAAAATCCGAATATAGATGCGCGATAACTTTAAGCTCATCTTTTAATTCATCCATCTTTTTGTTCCTCTGTAACCAAAAGACGACAGTGCAGGAGCACTGTCGTCCGGTTTTCTATAATCCCATGACAATAACCCGCTAAAAAGTATTTTACACTTCAAGGGCATGTCCTGTCAAAAGTTCGTAACAGGTAAGATATTTGTCGATCGTTTTGTCCACAACTTCCTTGGGAAGCTTCCAGTTGTGGCCTTCGTTTTGCTTAAGCCAGTCTCTCGCAAACTGCTTGTCAAATGAAGGTTCGCCGTGTCCGGGTTCATACTCGCTAAGAGGCCAGAAACGTGAACTGTCGGGAGTGAGCATCTCGTCACCCACAACGATGTTTCCGTTCTCATCAAGACCGAACTCAAACTTTGTATCTGCTATGATGATGCCCTTGGAAAGAGCATAGTCTGCACATTTTTTGTAGATCGCGATCGTGTAATCTCTTAACTTTTCAGCATATTCCTTACCTTTTCCGGGGAATCTCTTCTCAAGGTAATCGATGCTTGCCTCAAAAGAAATGTTCTCATCGTGATCGCCGATCTCAGCCTTTGTGGAAGGAGTATAGATAGGCTCGGGGAGCTTATCGGATTCCTTTAAGCCTTCGGGAAGTTTGATACCGCAAACGGTTCCGTTTTCTTTGTAACTTGCCCAGCCCGATCCGGTGATATATCCTCTTACTATACATTCAACGGGAAGCATGTTTAATTTCTTTACCATCATGGCTTTGCCCTTAAATCTGTCCTGTCTGAAGAACTCGGGCATATCGTTTACGTCGGTAGAGATCATGTGGTTGGGCATGATGTCTTCGGTCATCTCAAACCAGAACTTTGACATCTGTGTAAGGACCGTTCCTTTGTCGGTAACGATGTTGTCAAGTATAACGTCGAAGCAGCTTATACGGTCTGTAGCGACAAGCACCAGTGCATCGCCGATATCGTAGATCTCACGAACTTTTCCTTCTTTAACGGGTTTGTATTCTTTCATATGATCCTCCTCATCCCTTTCGGATGTTAACTGTGTTTACTGTTTAGTGGTGGAACAAACGAATGCCGGTAAATGCCATTACCATGTCGTACTTGTCGGCACATTCGATAACGAGGTCGTCTCTTACGGAGCCTCCGGGCTGTGCGATGTATTTTACACCGCTCTTGTGGGCACGTTCAATGTTATCGGAGAAGGGGAAGAAGGCATCGGAACCGAGTGTGACACCGGTGTTCTTCGAAAGCCATGCTTTCTTTTCTTCTCTTGTGAAGACTTCGGGCTTTGTCTTGAAACGCTTCTGCCATTCGCCTTCTTTAAGGATGTCTTCGTACTCATCACCGATATAAACATCAATGGCGTTATCTCTGTCAGCACGTCCGAGTCCGTCAACAAAATCAAGTTCCAAAACCTTAGGGCACTGACGTAAAAACCAGTTGTCTGCCTTCTGTCCGGCAAGACGGGTACAGTGGATACGTGACTGCTGGCCGGCACCGATACCGATCGCCTGACCGCCCTTTACGTAGCACACCGAATTGGACTGTGTATATTTCAAAGTGATAAGAGCGATCTTAAGATCTTTGAGAGCTTCATCGGGTATGTCTTTGTTCTTTGTAACGATGTTCTCAAAAAGGCTGTCGTCCGCTTTGAGCTCGTTTCTGCCCTGCTCAAAAGTAATGCCGTAGACCTGTTTTCTTTCTACCGGAGCGGGAACATAGTTTTTGTCGATCTGAATGACGTTGTACTTTCCGCCCTTCTTTTGCTTAAGTATCTCCAAAGCCTTTTCGGAATAGGAAGGAGCGATGACACCGTCGGAAACTTCTCTTTTGATGAGAAGTGCGGTGGACTCGTCGCATTCATCGGACAAAGCAATGAAATCACCGAAAGAAGACATTCTGTCCGCACCTCTTGCACGTGCGTAAGCAAGCGCCATAGGAGAAAGGTTCTTGTAATCGTCTACCCAGTATATCTTCGCGAGTGTCTCGTCAAGAGGAAGACCGATAGCCGCACCTGCGGGAGAAACATGTTTAAAGCTTGTTGCTGCGGGAAGTCCCGTTGCATTTTTAAGCTCATTTACAAGCTGCCAGCCGTTAAAGGCATCAAGGAAGTTGATATATCCGGGATTGCCGTTCAACACGGTGACCGGAAGGTCGCTTCCGTCTTCCATGAATATCCTGGAAGGTTTCTGATTGGGGTTACATCCGTACTTTAACTGAATTTCGTTCATGGCTTCCTCCTAGTTGTTCTTATTGTAGATCCTCTGTTCCCACTTGCCCGTTTCAAGGCTTATGTATCTTACGAACAAAGAAACTTTATTGTCAAAATTAAGTGCTTCCCAAAGCTTGTTTCCGAACTCATCGATATCGCCGGTCATCTTTACCACCTCGGGTTCGCCTTCGAAACTCGGAAGCGGGTTGTCGTCTTTCATGTATGTGTGGATGAATCTGCCTTCGCCGATCTTTGGATTGTCATAAGAGAAGGTGTATCTGTTGCAGCAGTTCGGATCGCCGTTGTTGCTCTTTAAGATGCTCATCTCATAGCTGAAGGTGTCGTCCGTAAAGTTAAGTATTCCGGATATCCTGGGTGTGAAATTGGGTTCATCGGGCTCATACTTACGGCTTCTTAAAGACGCTTCAAAGCTCTTTCCGGCTCTTAAGCCGTCAAAGATCGTGTCTGTCTGGTCGCCGTTCGTAACGATCGTGTGCTCTCCGAAAACTCTTACGGGAGCATATATGATAAGTGAAGGGTCAGAAAGTTTTGAAGGATCGAAAGCCTGTGTACGAATGCCTTCGCCGTCCTCCACAAAAATACGGTTACGTGAGTTTACGCTTCTTCCCATGATGAAATATGCGATGACTGCATTTTTGCCGTCTTCACTGCGTCCGATGACGATCCCTCTTCCGGGATAAGCGTTTGATCTGAGTAAATTTTCGATTTCGAATGTTTTCATGTGATCCTCCGTTTCTTTAGATAAGTTGACAGTTAAGAATGGGTGTTGATCCGGAGTTCTGTAAAAAGAAAAAAAAAGAAAACCGACGCAACTAGGCCCCAATGGTGCCCAGACGGTCGGCTTATATCATCTATACTTCACGTGGTCGATTCCACTTTTCCGGTTTCCCGGAATATCCGTCAGTTATATAGACTTTATGTGATTATGATATCTTTACGCGCAAGAAGTGTCAATTGTAAAAAATGACAATTAACTACTGTTTATTTTTGATTTTCTTTAACACTTCTTCTTTAAGATCTCTCGTCTTGTCTTTGATCCTCGGAGAAGCGGTGGGCGAACCGAGTATCTTTGCGATAAGCTTTGAACATACGTCGATATGTCCGGTCATGTTCGCAAGGTTTGCCAGAAGGTAATCGACAGTAGTCTCATCCATTCCGCACATCGGATAATTCTCTGTCGAAACGGCGGAAACAAATCCTTCGTATGCGTTCTTGGTAAATTCAAACTCGTTTGCTTTTACGTTCTTGTATTCGGGATCGGACTCACCTATCTCTTCGGCCTTTCCTCTGTACATCCACGATGTCTTAAGGCAGATGTAAGCCTTCTCGCTCGCCTTTGCACCCTTTACAACGGCGTTTAACAAAGCCATCTTGTAATTATCTATCGCTTCGTCGTATGTATATGTTTCGGGTGCACCGGGGCGAACCTTGAAATTGGCGCATATCTTTTCCCTTACTTTCTGTCTCTGAAGATTGAGAATGCCGGGGAAAAATCTTGTAAGTGCCGTATAACCGCACATGGGGCACATGATGACATCGTACTTCGAAACATCGATACCGTCATGTCTGGGGCGAAGATCATTGTCGGTTCCTATAAGTTTGGCAGCCGAAGCTTTAAGCGCACGATATTTAAACTTGCTGTCGCACACAGGGCATTCGATAGTCTTATCAAGAAGAAAGTCTTTCTCGCTTACCGTGGGAGCGGCTTTTTCTTCGCCCTGCGGAGCGCTCTTTTTGCTCTCATCTTCGAAAAGGTTCATGTTTTCAAGTCCGCCGAATCCAAACGATTCAAGTCCGGACAATAATCCGTCTGCCATAATGACCTCCGTATAACTTACTCCTCGGACTCTTCAAATCCGACATATTTTGCTTCGAAATCTTCTTTGGGCATCGGCCTGTCAAAGAAGTAACCCTGCACCATCTTAACCTTCATGCCGCCGAGCACGTTAAACTGCTCTTTTGTCTCGATACCTTCGACACAGATCTGAACTCCTATGGTCTCCGCAAGTTCTGCGACCATCTTGATGAATGACTGTGAATAAGCATCGTCGGCAAGATCTCTTACGAAACTTTGATCGACCTTTATAACATCAAAAGGTATCTCTCTTATATGATTGAGTGAACTGTAACCCGTACCGAAATCGTCCAGTGCGATCTTGACGCCGAACGTCTTGATCTCGGAAAGGATCCTCTTCATACGCTCCATATCGTTGATTGCAAGACTTTCCGTAACTTCCAAAGTAAGATTCTTCGGATTTACTCCGGTCTCTTCGATAGTCCTCTTAACTATCTCCACGATGTCTGTCTGAAGAAGCTGAACGACCGAAAGGTTAACGTTTACCTTAAATTCGGGATGTCCGCTTTCATTCCACTTTTTAACTTCAAGACACGCTTCTCTTAAAACGTTGTTACCGATAGGATTGATAAGTCCCAGGTACTCGGCAAGAGGAATGAAATCGCTCGGTGCGATAAATCCAAGTTCAGCCGAATTCCATCTTATGAGTGCTTCGGCTCCTATACAGGGATTGCCTTCCGACATAACATCTACGATAGGCTGGTAATAAACCTTGAATTCCTTGAATTCATCCGTTATGGCGTCACGCATGTTCTTTTCCATGTCAAGACGCTTGCTCGATGAAGAAATGATCTTGTCCGAATACTTGGCAGTGCGGTTCTTACCGTCTTTCTTGGCTTCGTACATCGCAATGTCGGCCTTTTTGATAAGTTCCTGAACACTTTCGCCCGAATCGGGGAATTCAACGATACCCATACTCATCGTACAGTAGTAATCGGCATCCTTTAAATACCAGGGTTTGTTGAATATGTCCTGTATACCCTCCACGATAGCGCTAAAGTGCTCATAACTCTCGGGAGGGATGATGATAACGAACTCGTCGCCGCCCATTCTGTAACACGTATTCTGAATGCCGTCGATACGCTGCAGTGAATGGGAAATGGCCTTTAACAATACGTCGCCATACTGATGTCCGAGACCGTCGTTAATATGCTTAAAGTCATCAAGATCGAGGTAGAGAAGAGCACCCGTCATGCTGTTTCTTTTTGCACTGTCTATGTGTATTGCAAGGTCTCGCTCGCAGCACATTCTGTTGTAAAGACCGGTAAGGAAGTCCGTACAAGCCTGCTGCTCTATTCTCTTCTGGTAAGTTTTCTTGTCCGTAACGTCATATGCCGCGCACAAAGAAACCTTACGTCCGTCCACCCAGTTGATGTATGTATAGTGAAGATCGTACCAGCGGTTTCTGTCGATATGGTTGATCTCATAAATACCGCTGCCTCGATTAACAGGTATAGCGCTGTCAAAAAGCTCATCGAGCGTATTGTTCTGAAGTTCTGTCGCGAACGTGCTCTTTAATATCCTGTTCATGAAAAGAGGCTGGTTCGTGTTGACGTCGCGCACATAGATCGCACTTCCGACGTTATCAAGAAGCGACTCGAGCGAAGCATACGAGCCTGCCAAAGAGTTCTTCTGAATACGCTTTGTTACTACGGAATGAAGAACGTGCGACGCGTCGTGAAGGAACTTAACCTCATCGACAGAAAACTTTCTGTCTTCGGAACGATCCATAAAGCATGCGTACATTCCGTAACCGCCCACAATGTGAATGGGCAGAACGACAAGTGCCTTTATTCCAAGATAAGCCATGTCCTTGGAAAGCTGTGCAGGAACATCGCTGTCGTATGAGATCACGATAGGCTTGTCGCTCTTTAAGAAAGAGAACGTATTCTGATCTCTGAACCTGTCAAAGAGCGAAACGACTCCAGTGTTTGTCCACTCGGCCAGAATGTCCATCGTTTCTTTACCCTGACGGGTACGTGCCACCATGGCGGTGGATATATTAAGATATTCGCCTATAAGTCCCATGCAGGTACTCATAATGGCTTCTATCGCATCGTCGCTGTCAAGAAGCTGTACTATCCTTGAAACGGCCTCCGCACGCTCTAAGGAATCTTTCATCTCCTGCTCGGAGAATTTGCTCCTTCTGCTCTCGGCTTCGGCACTTACCATCGAAAGCGTCGATGACATGATAAGCTGCGTAACGTCTCTTACGATATCTACGGAATGCATGAAGCTCTCAAAAGAAAGGTTCCTTGAGAACTGATCGATACCGACTGCACCCGGGATGTTAAGTTCATCGTCATTTAATACACCGATGAATATCCACGTCATCACGGCTTCTCCGCCAACGAACACAGCGGATGCGGCGATGCGGATATTGGGAACAACGGTGTCTTCCATGGCCTGAACTTCCATATCGGAATCGGAAACTCGGTGATAAAGATTGTCAAGAGTATCCTTGCCGACAAGTTCGATGAGTCGTTCACACTCATCGGGTTCTCCGGTGATCTCGGAGAAGATCTCGCCGTCTTTGTTTACGCCATACATATATAGGCCCGCCACTTCACAGTAGCGCGCCGCAAGTCTGTGTACTATTACCAGATCAAGTAAGTTGTCTTCCACCTGTAAAAACCATCCTGCTATTAGTAACCAAAAATCTCCCCAATTGTTAGTTTAACACAATACCTAAATGCATTTCAATTGTAAAAAACCGCCTTTTTCATTCCCGTTTCTTTCACATGGTAAAAAAAATGCTTATTGCGGTAAAAAGAAAGAGCACCATCCCGTTAAAACGGGATGGTGCCGATAATCATTAATTAAGCTGAGAAGAATAGTTGGGTGCTTCTTTTGTGATGTGAATGTCGTGAGGATGTGATTCCTTCAAAGATGCGGCAGATATCTTAACAAATTTACCGTTCTCCTTCAAAAGATCGATAGTTGCGCATCCGCAATATCCCATACCTGATCTTAAACCGCCGATAAGCTGGAATACGGTATCTTCAACAGATCCTTTGTAAGCAACACGTCCTTCAACGCCTTCGGGTACGAGCTTCTTTGCGTTTGTTTGGAAGTATCTGTCTTTACTTCCGTTCTCCATTGCGGAGATGGAGCCCATGCCTCTGTATACTTTATATTTACGACCCTGGAAGAGTTCGAACTCGCCGGGAGCCTCATCGCAGCCTGCGAACATCGAACCCATCATGCAGACGCTTCCGCCTGCGGCTATAGCCTTGGTGATGTCTCCCGAATATTTGATACCGCCGTCGGCGATGATCGGAATACCGTATTCTTTTGCAACGGCATAGCAATCCATGATCGCCGAGATCTGAGGAACACCGATACCTGCAACGACACGGGTAGTACAGATCGAACCGGGGCCTATTCCGACTTTGACCGCATCCGCACCGGCTTCGATAAGATCTCTGGTAGCCTGTCCGGTCGCAACGTTACCTGCGATAACGGGAAGATCGGGATAGTTTTCCTTGATCATCTTAAGACATCTTATTACGTTTGCGGAATGACCGTGAGCGGAGTCGAGTACAACAACGTCAACCTTAGCGTCAACGAGAGCGGCAACTCTGTCGAGGACATTGGCGGTTATGCCGAGCGCGGCACCGCATAAAAGTCTTCCCATATCGTCTTTTGCAGCCAAAGGATATTTGATCGTTTTCTCGATATCCTTTATGGTGATAAGACCCTTTAAATTGAAATCGTCATCAACGATCGGAAGCTTTTCTTTTCTGGCTTTTGCAAGAATAGCCTTTGCTTCGTCGAGTGTGATGCCTTCTTTGGCCGTAACAAGACCTTCAGAAGTCATGCATTCTTTAATCTTTTTGGAGAAATCTGTTTCGAATTTAAGATCACGATTTGTGATGATGCCCACAAGTTTTTTTCCTTGTGTGACCGGCACGCCCGAAATTCTGAACTTACCCATAAGTTCATCGGCGTCTGCCAATGTATGTTCCGGAGATAAAGAAAACGGATCTGTGATTACGCCGTTTTCAGAACGTTTAACCTTGTCAACCTCTTCTGCCTGTTTCTCAATAGACATGTTCTTGTGAATGATACCGATACCGCCCTGTCTTGCCATGGCAATCGCCATACGATGTTCGGTTACCGTGTCCATTCCCGCACTCATAAGCGGAATGTTCAGCTTGATCGTCTTGGTAAGATGTGTGGTAACATCCACCGCATTGCCGACTACTTCCGAATAACTGGGAATCAAAAGCACGTCGTCAAATGTAATTCCTTCGCTCACTATCTGACCCATATCTTCTCTCCTTTTCTTTATTTATTTTATGATCTTTAAGGTTTAAGAAAGAACATCTCTTTTCCCGTACCTTTTTAAAGATTTGCCGTTGAGTTTAACAAAGATGATGCCTCATGTCAACAACCAAAATCGACAAAATTCAATAAAGCAAAAATGAACGGGGGGGACGGTGGCGCCCATTCGTTTGCAGAATAAATTGCAAATGAATGGGCGCCACCGTCCCCCGGTCGTTAATCGGTAAATACCTTTCTTGGAGCGACGTTCTTCACCATTTTGATGAAGTGATCGTCAGGCTCAAAAATAACCTGTTCTTCTCCGTTGTAATAGAAAGTGTATCGTTTTTCGGGCATTTCCTCGACACCGCTTGAAAGATCCACAAGCTTAAAGGTTCTGTTCTTATAACTGTCAAGACGCCAGCTCTTTATCGGAGCCATGATCTCGATCTTGTCAAGCTCATAGACTTTAACACGTTTACGTCTCGATTTATGGAACACCTTGTCTACCGTGATCTCTTTATCAAGATAAAGATATTCGAATTCCACATCAGAATAGGTGACCGTAAAATAGATACCTACGCCGAACGCGGCAGCCAAAAAGATCATTAACGGGAGGCCCACAAAAGAAAGCAGTCCCGAAAAGACGGTAAGCAATATCAAAACCCATTTAAGAAAGATCATATATGCAGGTGTCTTTCTTTGCACCATGCATTCGTAATAAGCATCACTCATAAATTTATTTCTCCCTGTGAAGTAACTCGTGAACTCTTCCGTTCAACACTCCTGCGTAAAGGTCCTCGATAACGGGACTGTCCTCCGAACATTTGATAACGGAAGAGCGATCCGCCTTGTAAAGACCCGCCGCACGTTTTTCTTTGCCTTCTCTGTATACGAAAGGCTGGCCTGCACCTGCAACACATCCGAGAGGACATGCCATAACTTCGACAAAATCAAAATGAAGTTCTCCGGACTCGATAGCCTTTATAAGTTTCTCGGCATTTCCAAGTCCGCTCACTATGGCGATATCAAGTTCTCTGTCCCCGTAAGGCACCTTTGCGGTCTTTAAGCCTTCAAAACCTCTTATGCCAAGATATTCAATAGCCTTAAGATCTTCGTTTGTCTTGGCACCCGCAACACGTCTTAATGCCGCTTCGGTAACACCGCCGGTAGCTCCGAATATCGTGCCGGCACCCGAGCTTATCGAGAAAGGCATATCGGGACCCTGAGGATCGATCTCGTTAAACTGGATACCTATCTCTTTTATCATTCTTGCAAGTTCCGAAGTGGTGATCACGATATCAACGTCTCTTATTCCGTTTCGTGAAAGCTCTTCTCTTGTTATCTCAAATTTCTTTGCAGCGCAGGGCATGATCGCTACCGAAACGGTGCGCATGCCTTCCTCCTCGTCTTTTTGCTTGTAATGCTCTTTAAGTACGGCACCGAACATTCCCATGGGAGACTTGCACGAAGAAACATAAGGCAAAAGCTCGGGGTGCTTCGTTTCAACGTATCTTACCCATGCAGGGCAGCATGAGGTGAACAAAGGATATTTGTCATCGCCTGCTTCAAGCTTCTTTATAAGTTCGTTTGACTCTTCGACGACCGTAAGATCTGCGCCCACAGACGTATCGAATACACTGTCAAATCCGAGCATCCTTAAGGCTGCATAAATACGGCCCATCGTATTCTTACCGGGTTCCAGGCCGAACTCTTCTCCCAGCGCCACTCTTACCGCAGGCGCTACCTGAGCAACGACTCTTGCTTTCGGATCGTAAAGTGCTTTCCATGCCGCACGAAGCGAACTTTTTACATGAATGGCGGCCGTAGGACATACGGCGGCACACTGGCCGCAGTTTACGCAGTTTGTCTCGGCGATCTTCTTACCCATCGCAGGGAGAACGCGCATATTGCTTCCGCGATATGCAAAGTCGATGGCTCCGACATTCTGGACTTCGTTACACATACGAACGCAGTCGCCGCAGAGTATGCATTTGCCGGGATCTCTTATGATCGATTCCGAAGAATCGTCGATCTCCATCTCTTCTCTGTTGTTTTTAAATCTTATCTCTGTAAGGCCGAAACGAACGGCGAGCATCTGAAGACGACATCTTCCGTTCTTTTCGCACACCGTACAGTCACGACAGTGAGCCGCAAGCAAAAGCTCGAGGATCATCTTTCTGTACTCGTGAAGTCTCGGTGTATTTGTCTTTATCTCGAGTTTATCCTTGGGAGGAGTCGAGCACGAGGCAAGAATGCCTCCTCTGTTATCCTCCACAACACACATACGGCATGCTCCGAAAATGGACATGTCCGAATAGTAACAAAACGTAGGCACATGAATACCTGCTTTGTGAATAACCTGAAGAATGTTCTTCTCATCGGTGAAAGGAATACGCATTCCGTCAATGATCATATATTTATCCATTATACGTATACCTCCTTACACTCTCTTTATGGCACCGAACGGACAGCCGCTCATGCAGGCGCCGCACTTGATGCACTTGCTGACATCGATCTTATGAGGTTCCTTCACAGTACCCGTGATGGCTCCGACAGGACACTGACGGGCGCACTTGGTACATCCCTTACAAAGTTCGGGATCGATCTCATATACCGAAAGGGCTGTACACTGACCCGCAGGACACTTCTTGTCTCTTACGTGAGCAATATACTCGTCCCTGAAATATTTCATAGTACTGATAACCGGAGAAGGAGCTGATTTGCCAAGGCCGCAAAGAGCGGTATTTGAGACGGTATCGGCAAGTTCCTTAAGCGTCTCAAGATGCTCATCGGTACCTCTTCCTTCAACGATATCATTTAACAATTCAAGCATTCGCTTGGTACCTTCACGACACGGAACGCACTTGCCGCACGATTCGTTCTGCGTGAAGTTCATGAAAAATCTGGCAACCTCGACCATACACGACTTGTCGTTCATGACAACAAGACCACCGGAGCCTATCATCGCACCAACCTTCTTAAGTGAATCGAAGTCAAGCGAGATGTTAAGGTGATCTTCATCGGAGTTAAGACATAAACATCCGCCCGAAGGGCCACCTATCTGAACGGCTTTGAACTCACCGCCCTTTACGCCGCCGCCGATATCGTATATTACTTCGCGAAGCGTTGTTCCCATGGGAACTTCTATAAGACCTGTGTTGTTAACGTTACCGGTAAGCGCGAACGCCTTTGTGCCGTGGCTCTTCTCGGGACCGAAAGTGCAATACCAGTCGGCTCCCTTTAAGATGATCGGAGGAACGTTACAAAAAGTTTCAACGTTGTTAAGTACGGTAGGCTTGTCAAAAAGACCGTGCTCTGTCGTACGCGGAGGCTTTACTCTGGGCATGCCTCTGTGGCCTTCGATCGATGCGGTAAGAGCAGATCCTTCACCGCACACGAATGCGCCGGCACCCTGACATATCTTAATATCAAAGTCAAAGCCCGAACCCATTATGTTCTCGCCCAAAAGGCCTCTCTTTGTGGCCTTTTCGATCGCTATGGAAAGTCTCTCGACCGCAAGAGGATATTCGGCACGCACATAAATATATCCGTGATGAGCTCCCGTTGCCTTACCGGCGATTATCATTCCTTCCAGGACTCTGTGAGGATCGCCTTCCATCATGGAACGATCCATGAACGCACCCGGATCGCCTTCGTCACCGTTACATACGATGTACTTTTCGTCGCTTTCCTGTTTAAGCACCTGAGCCCACTTCGTACCGGTAGGGAAGCCTCCGCCTCCTCGACCTCTTAACGTGGACTTCGTGATCTCTTCCACTATCTCTTCGCTCGTCATGTCAAACAGTGCCTTGGCTACGGCACTGTAACCGCCTACAGCGATATATTCGACTATTGACTCGGCATTGATCTGACCGCAATGTTCAAGCGCAAGTCTTGTCTGCTTTTTATAGAAAGGGATCTCCGACTGCTGCCTGTAAGGATTGCCTTCGCTGTCCTTATATACAAGCCTGTCAACGCACTCGCCTCCTATAATGGTCTTCTCCACTATTTCTTCGCAGTCTTCGACTTTAACTTTTAAATAAAGCCATCCGTAAGGCTCTATCCTAAGAAGCGGTCCCTTTTCACAAAAGCCGTGACAGCCTGATTTCTTGACACCCACCGTATCGTGAGGCTCCTCTTCGAGCATGACCGAGCAGGGGATATTCTTTTCTTTAAGTATTTCCTGAAGTCGCTCATAGATCTTTAACGATCCGCCCGCCACACAGCCTGTACCCGCACAGATAAGTATCTGTTTTGACTGAGAATCGAGGGATTCCTTAAACTTGACCTGAAGTCTGTTCAGATCGTCTCTTGACTTTATAACTTCAAATGCCATTTATGCTTCTTCCCCCTTTCTTATCTCGTCGATGATCTCGCTTACCTTATCGGGAGTCATTGCCGGATGAACAACATCATTTACGGTACATACAGGCGCAAGACCGCATGCTCCCAGACACGATACGGTCTCAACCGTGAACATCATGTCGTCGGTCGTTTTCTTTTTATCCGAAAGATTCAAGACCTTTCTGAACTCCTCAAGTATGGGCACGGAGTTACGTACATGGCATGCCGTTCCGTCACACACTTTGATGACATACTTTCCCTTGGGGTCCAAAGAAAAATTCTCATAGAAAGTAGCGACGCCGAATATCTTGGCTTCGCTTAAATTGAGAACTCCCGAAATATATGTCAGGCTTTCCTTGGGAAGATACCTGTATTCACGCTGTATGTCCTGCATGATACCGATCACACGGCTCGGATCCTTGTCGTACTTTTCAAGTATCGCATCCAAGGTCTTAAAATCTTTCTCTGTAAACATAAATACTCCTTAATAATTCTTTTACATCGTTCGTGATACACGGATTGCTCCGCTTCGCTCACGCAATCCTACAGACGCATAAATTCACATTGCTCGTGATACACGGATTGCTCCGCTTCGCTCACGCAATCCTACAGACATTCGCAATCTGCACATTTTCTGCTTCGCATAAAATGCGCGATTGCTCATGGCTGTTCGCCTCGCAAGGTCATACGTCATTGCGTGCGAGCACGCATGCCGATGACTTTGGCTCGGCGGTATCACTCACATAGCAGTATAACCTCCATCTACCGGTAATATTACGCCGTTTACGTAGGAACTTGCGGGGGATGAAAGGAAGATGGCTGCTGTGTCAAGTTCGCCTTCGTTGCCGTAACGTTCCTGAGGGATCATAGTCTTTGCATTGTTCTGGAAGAAGTCGGAATCGAGTGTCTCTCTTGTGAGCGGTGAATAGAAATATCCGGGGCATATAGCGTTTACGGTAATACCGTTGTCGCCCCACTCGGAAGCAAGCGCTCTTGTAAGGTTTACAACGCCACCCTTTGCAGCATGGTAAGGTGAAGCTGGAGCTACCTTGTTACCTACGAGACCGTACATCGAAGCGATGTTGATGATACGTCCGTATTTTGCGGGAAGCATAGCCTTCTTTGCAACCGCACGAGACATCTTGAAGGTTCCGAAAAGGTCTACATTTATCTCGTTCTCAAACTGCTCGTCCGAAATGTCTTCGGCGGGAGCTACAGCTCCGGTTCCTGCGTTGTTGATAAGAACATCGATCCTTCCGAAGTCTTTTAAAATATTGTCAACGGCAGCGTTAACCGCATCGGTGTCTGTAATATCGCATGAGATTCCGACAGCCTTTACACCATACTCTTTTGTAAGCTCGGCTGCAACCTCTTCTACTTTTTCTTTACGTCTTGCAAGAGCAACTATCGAAGCACCCTGATTTGCAAGAGCATGTGCCATCTGTACACCCAAACCCGTTGAACATCCTGTGATTACCGCTACGCGGCCTGTAAGATCAAAATAGTTTTTCATTACCAATCCTCCATTGTTAATTTTTTAACCCTGTATTGCCTATTATAAATCTTTTCTGAGATTTTATAAACCCAAATATTACCCACAATCTATTAATTAATGCTAAAGTTTTACAGAAATTTAACAAGCCTGACGATTGACACCTGCCTTAAATGTGGCAGATAATGTTCGGGAAAGAGAGAGCCTGAGAAAAATGAGTTTGATAGATCCCACACAAAAAGAAATAATGGAAGAACAGAAAGCTTTTCTTAAGGGCAAGTCCTTAAAATACAAGCTTTCTTATTTTGCGGAATATTATCTTAAAGGCACAATAGTTGCGATAATCATCCTTATATGCTTAATATCCCTTGTAAGAACGATGATGAACAACAAAGATCACGACCTGTACGTTCTTTTCATAAACAGCGTCGGAAATCTTGAAGCTTCGGAATTTGAAGATATCGCCGGAACAAACAAAGACAAAAGCGAGATCGTATTTGACGATTCTTTGTACATCGACCTTTCCGCAAACGATAACGCATCATACTTAAGTCTTCAAAAATGGGTGGCCCTTATGGCTGCCGGAGACTGTGACGTTATGCTCGCAGACTTCCCCACCATGTCCAATTACGCTTCCCAGGGCTTTTATATGGACTTAAGAGAAGCATTTTCTCCCGAAGAGTTAAACGCACTGGGCGACAGAGTGATATGGAGCGACATTTACGATGAGGACGGCAACCCCACGGGTGAAACCTACCCTTCAATGATAGACGTCACAGATTCCGCACGTCTTAACTCGGTACCCGTTTTCTTACTTGATAAAGTCGTATTTACCATCGCAGCTTCCACCGAAAGACTGGACACCGCCAAATTATTCTTTGACTACATAAACAACTGACATGAGCGAAACCATACGTTTACCCGAACAATTTAAGGCAAGGATGGAAAAAGAACTCGGTCCGGAGTACGGGGCGTTTATCGCCTCCTATGAGGATACGCGTCTTTACGGCCTTCGCTGCAATCTTCTAAAGAGCGATCCTAAGGCATTTTGTGAAAAAATGCCTTTTTTGCTTTCCAAAATCGAATTTGCCGAAGCGGGATTTTACTATAACGACGAAGAACGTCCCGGAAAACACGTTTATCATGAAGCGGGCGCCTACTACATTCAGGAACCCAGCGCAATGTCGGCCGTGACCGAACTTGACGTAAAGGAAGGGGATATCGTCTTGGACCTTTGTGCCGCTCCGGGCGGAAAGAGCACTCAGATCGCATCGTATTTAAACGGTCAAGGGCTGCTTGTAACCAACGAGATAAACAAAGACAGAGCTGTGATCCTTTCTTCCAACATAGAAAGAATGGGGGTTAGAAACGCCGTTGTCACAAGCGAGGCCTCGGACAGTCTGGCCCGCCATTTTCCGCTTTTTTTCAATAAGATACTGGTCGACGCACCATGCTCGGGTGAAGGAATGTTCAGAAAAGATGAAACTGCCGTAAGCGAATGGTCGCCCGAAAATGTTTCCATGTGCGCAAAAAGGCAGGAAGAGATACTTAAAAACGCCGCTTCCATGCTTGCTCCCGGCGGCACGCTCGTTTATTCGACATGTACGTTTTCAAGAGAAGAGAACGAAGACAATATAGAAAAGTTCATTAACGAAAACCCCGATTTCGAACTCCTTTTGATAAAACGACTCATGCCCCACGTAATTAAGGGCGAAGGACATTTTGTTGCAAAACTTAAGAAAAAGGGTGAATTCGTTCAAAG
>JAILEQ010000041.1 GCA_024687305.1 Lachnospiraceae bacterium
TGGAGCATAACGATCGTGGGACTTCCCGTGGGAATGCAGTGCTTTAAACTGGCGAGCATTTCGCTTGATCCTTTCGGAAAGGAAGTTACATATGATGGCGGACCGGTATCGTTTCTATTGAACATTATCTGGTTTTTGGTAAGCGGTCTTGAACTTGCCCTTGGAAATCTGCTTTTGGGATGCATCCTTTGCATGACAGTAGTAGGTATTCCTTTCGGAATGCAGTTCTTTAAGATAGCAAAATTGTCGCTTTGTCCTTTCGGAGCGGAAGTCAGGAGAGTGCATTTGGTATAGAAATAAGTTTCGCAAACCGTGACGAACCGTCACGGTTTTTTTTTAGAAGATAGAGTGCCCCAAGAAACATTCTTATAATGCAAACAAATAAAGGTTTATGTTATAATATCTTCAATAAAAGCCGTTATCACGGGCATTTATGTGTTTTGATGCAAACATTGGGCAGGGTATAGACTAAATTGAGAAGAAGACTTTTTTGTGAGATATCACCTTTTACTTATGAGATTTCACTTAGGAAGGAAATAATAAAAAGGCATATCAGGAATATTTTTTCCAAAGACAAAATAGCTAAAAGACGTCTTGATAAACCACTTCCGTTCATTGTCAAAAGTCATGGTTCGGTGATGGTAAGAAGACTACTCGGAGTGGATATAGGATTACAGGAAAATAAGGTTACTAACATAGAACTTGCCTGTGAGAAGATAAACGGCACGGTGATATATCCGGGCGAAACTTTTTCTTTTTGGCATATTGTCGGTCCGACGGATAAAAGACACGGCTACAAAGAAGGACTGGTTATTAGCAGACACGGTTTAAGTTCGGGGTACGGCGGTGGACTGTGCCAGATGGCCAACATGATACACTGGCTTATTTTGAACAGCCCGCTTAAGGTAACTGAGCTTCACCATCATTCAGATGCTCTTTTTCCTGATGAAAGAAGACGAGTTCCTTTTGGTACAGGTACTTCGGTATGTTACAACAGCCTTGACTATCGGTTTAAAAACGATACGGACAAAGCAGTTCAGATACTTGTATGGACAAAAGAGGGTGAACTCATGGGAGAACTCAGAAGCGAAGCCCCCTTTTTGTATAAATATAGGCTTGTCGAGGAAGATCATCATTACCGTAAAGAAGGTGAAGACTATTATAGGATTTCCAAAGTTTTCAGAAACGTGATTGACAAAGAAACGGGAGAAGTGCTAAAAAAGGAACTTATTCTGGATAATCATTCCAAGGTTATGTACGATCATGCGTACATTCCCGAAGATGAAATCCGCAAATGATGTTTGTTGTTAGTCGAAGGCGGGAAAGCTTGAGAAAGGTGTAAAACGTGTGACAAAAGAGGATATTCTAAGACTCTTAAGCGAAGTGTGCGATACAAAACTGCCGGCTGATGACGACATCGATCTTATCGAGAGCGGAATTCTTGATTCGTATGCCATGATTGAATTGTTTTCAAAGTTCGAAGATCTCGGATATGACATTCAGCCCACGCGAATCGACCGCAATAAGTTAAGAAGCGTACAGGGGATATGGGAGTTGCTTGAGTGAAAACAATACCAAAAAGGATCAGAGTATGAAAACAGAAGTGAAAGATATATTACAGGCTGTAAAAGACGGTAGCATGAGCGTTGACGACGCATTGCTTAAACTAAAAACAAATCCGTACGAAGATATCGGATTTGCCAAGGTTGACCTTCACAGAAAGTATATGCAGGGCCAGGCCGAAGTCATTTACGGCGCAGGTAAAACAAGCGAGCAAATCATAAAGATTCTTGATACGATGCTTGCAAACGGCGAAAAGAGAATACTTATAACAAGGCTTTCCAAAGAATCTGCGGATGCCATTATGAAAATCCATGATATTTCTTACGACGAAGCTTCGAGAGTGGCAGTTCTCGGCGGAAATGCCTCTGCTGACGGAATAGGCAGGATTGTGGTCGCTACAGGCGGGACAAGCGATATCCCGGTGGCAGAAGAGGCCGCAAAAACCGCTGAGTTTTTCAAAAACGATGTGGTAAGACTTTATGATGTGGGCGTAGCAGGTCTTCACAGGCTTTTATCGCACAAAGAAGAGATAATGAACGCAAGTGTCATAATCGCCATCGCAGGTATGGAAGGGGCACTGGCAAGCGTAATAGGAGGACTTGCGGATTGTCCGGTCATAGCTGTTCCCACAAGTGTCGGTTACGGTGCATCGTTTAACGGATTGTCGGCACTTTTGTCTATGCTCAATTCCTGCGCTTCGGGAGTATCGGTCGTAAATATCGATAACGGATTCGGAGCGGGATATCTTGCAAGCATGATCAATCATATGGAGGTTAAAAAATGAGTGTATTATATTTGGACCTCGGGATGGGTGCTGCGGGTGATATGCTCACTTCGGCTCTTCTTGAACTGTTTGACGATCCCGGGGCGGAACTTGAAAAACTTAATTCCCTGGGCTTTGACAATGTTAAATACGCGGCCGAAAGAAGTGAAAAATGCGGAATAGGCGGCACACATATTTCGGTTTTGGTAGACGGCGCGGAAGAACACGTTCACGATCATCACGATCATGATCATCATCATGACCACGATCATGAGCATGATCATCATCATGACCACGAGCACGACCATGATCATCACCACGATCACGATCACACTCACACTCACACGCATGAACATCACGGTATTAAAGATATAGAGCATATAGTAAAAGACCATTTAAATCTTTCCGATAAGGTAAAAGAAGACGTTCTGAATGTATTTAATCTTATTGCTGAAGCAGAAAGTCATGTTCACGGCGTTCCCGTAACGGATATTCATTTTCATGAAGTAGGAACAATGGACGCTGTTGCCGATGTTGCTGCGGTCTGCTTCCTTATGAATGAACTATCGCCTTCGGAAGTTGTTTCTTCAACGGTACGCGTGGGATTCGGGACGGTCAGATGTGCTCACGGCCTTCTTCCGGTACCTGCCCCTGCCACAGCATACATACTTAATGGGATTCCTATGTACGCCGGTAAAATAGAGGGAGAACTTTGCACACCCACAGGTGCCGCATTGATCAAATACTTTACCGACAGATTTGATGTTATGCCCGCAATGAGCGTAACAAAGATCGGATACGGAATGGGCAAAAAGGATTTTGAAAAAGCAAACTGTGTAAGAGCCATGCTTGGAGAAAATGTTCAAAAAGCCGGAACGGACAAGGTATCGGAGCTTAGCGTAAATCTTGACGATATGACGGCGGAAGAGATAGCATACGCCGTAAATGTACTTTTTGAAAGCGGTGCTTTGGACGTATATACACAGCCCATAGGCATGAAGAAAAACCGTCCCGGAACGAAGATAAGTGTCCTTTGCAGACCGGAAGATGAGAAGAGCATGGTTGATCTTTTGTTTAAGCATACGACGACTCTAGGTGTCAGAAAGGTTTCTTTTGACCGGTTTGTCCTTGACAGAGAAGTCAAAGAAATACAGACAGAACTTGGGCCGGTAAGAAAGAAGATATCGACCGGATACGGCGTTACAAAAGAAAAGTACGAATACGAAGATATTGTACGTCTGGCAAAAGAAAGCGATCTGTCGATAAAGGAAGTAAAAGATAAACTATAGAAACAAAAAAAGAACTCGTGGCTGCGAGTTCTTTTAATTTGCGTAAATCTGTTATGACAGTTCAACCTTATCCTTGGGAAGATATTTGATGAGCATTTCTTCAAGCTCGTCACTTTTTATCGGTTTTGAAAGATAATCGGTGAAACCAAGCTTTGTATACTCTTCTTTGGCGCCGTTCAAGGCATTGGCGGTAAGTACGATGACCGGTGTATTTGTGTTAAGTCCGATGCGTGATATCGTATTAAACGTTTCCACACCGTCCGGAGCGGGCATTCGGTGATCGAGGAGTATCACGTCGTATTTCGTTATCTGGCAAAGGCTTATGGCTTTTGATCCGCCGTTTGCCTTGTCTATCTTAAGCTTCGTCTTCTTAAGAAGGGCTTCAACGACTTTAAGGTTTACCATTACGTCGTCAACAATAAGTATCCTTGCATTAGGAGCGGTAAAGCTTACTTTGTATTTGTGAGTGCTCTCGAAGTGAATATTTTCATAAGGGCCTACGGGCTCGGTGTTGATGATCGTCTGAGGGATGGAAAAAGTAAATGTAGTACCTTTTCCGAGTTCGCTTTCTGCTTGAATATTACCGTTCATGATGGTAATGAGTTCTTTGGTTATAGCAAGCCCGAGTCCCGTTCCCTGAATATTTGCATTTTTTGTCTCGTTTATCCTAAGAAATGCATCAAAGATATTCGGAAGATCTTTTTCGGCAATTCCGATACCGGTGTCGGTTACGTCAACAAGGAGATTACACGTATCGTAACCGGTCTTTTCATGGTGAACATTTATTGTCACACCGCCTTCTTTCGTATATTTGATCGCATTTGATATCAGATTGGAAAGTATCTGCTTTATGCGCTGCGCATCGCCGATAAGTCCTTTAGGTATAGTCTCATCCATCTTGACTGTGATGTACAGATCCTTTGCCGTAGCTTGTGCTTCAAAAGAAAGAATGGTCTCTCTCACGAGCATGAGAGTGTTGTATTCCTCGGGATTAAGTTCCATCCTTTCGGCTTCAATCTTGGAGAAATCGAGTATGTCATTAATGAGAGACAGAAGAGTGTCACCTGACATCTTTATGCCTTCGGAGTATTCAAGAACTTCATTGTCGGTACTCGTACGAAGTATCATCTCATTTAATCCAAGAACCGAATTTAAAGGCGTTCTGATCTCATGAGACATATTGGC
>JAILEQ010000060.1 GCA_024687305.1 Lachnospiraceae bacterium
GCCATCTTATGTCCGCCGAACTTGGTAAAAAGATCTTTTACCTTGCTCAGTTCCTCGAACATATCATAGGCTTCTATGCTGCGTCCGCTCCCCTTTATACCGTTTTCGGCATCGGTAAATACGAGCGTCGGATGGAAGAAATGTTCTTTAACTCTTCCGGCGATGATCCCGGCAAGGCTTTCATGGCAATCGGGCAGATACAGAACAATCACCTTATCGATGGTCTCCGACTTACTTACGATCTCTATCGCTTTGGCGGTCTCGTCGAGAGTCATCTGTTTGCGGCTTTCGTTAAGTTCTTTAAGTTCCAGAGCCTTCTGCATGGCCGTTACGGGATTGGCATCACAAAAGAGAGAAAGCGCTTTAAGTGAGGTATCGAGTCTTCCGCTGGCGTTAAGGCATGGGCCTATCACAAATCCGAGATGATATACCGATAAAACTCTGCCTTTAAGACCGGTGGCTTCTATAAGAGCGCGCATACCCGTGTTTTTTGAATCGGCCAAAAGCTTCAGGCCGCTTTTAACGAGCGCTCTGTTCTCGTCTTGCAATTCCATTACGTCACAGACTGTAGCGAGTGCCGCGAATTCTTTTAATTCTCTTAAGAGATTATCATATGCTTCACATCCGTCCATACCGGCTTCTTTTGAAAGCGCTTCTATGACTTTGTAAGCCACATACGCTCCGCATATTCCCTTAAAGGGATAATTGTCCGCGTCAAGTTTGGGATCCACGATAGCATCGGCGTTTGGAAGAACACTTCTTCTTATACCGTCTACTTCTTCAAACGGAACTTCATGATGATCGGTTATGACCATGGACAGCCCCAGTTCATTTGCATGATCGGTCTGAACCTTGGCAGCTATCCCGTTGTCGCAGGTGATGATCGTATCCACTCCCGCCTCTTTGGCTTCATCAATAAGCTTTATATTGATGCCGTAACCGTCTTCTATCCTGTGAGGGATCGTATAGTCACAGTCTGCACCCAGATACGAAAGGCCTTTGTAGAGAATAAAAGTGGCACATATACCGTCTACATCATAATCACCTATTATACGTATCTTCTTTCGCTCTCTTATCTTTTCAAGCATAACTTTAACGAGCACGTTCATTGAATACAGCAAAAACGCATCGTGCCCATTATCGAACGTTTCTTCAATAAAAGAACGCATCAAAGAAACGTCGGTAAGTCCTCTGTTTCGCATGATGCGTGCGCAAACAGGCGAGATGCCAAGCTCCTCGCCCATTTTTACGTAATCTCCGCTTTTTCTGATCTCAATCCATTGTTCGTTCATCTTTACTTTAAAGCAAAGGGCCGGATTAATCCGGCCCTTTAAGAATTTACTTATCTTTCTTAACAAGTTTTGTTCTGAACACATACCACATCGCGCCCGCCAGGCAAATGGATGAATATGTACCGCAGAGGATACCTACCATCAAAGGCAGTGCGAAGTCTTTAACCGAACTTACACCGAAGATGTAAAGAGCGACTACCATTATAAATGTGGTCAGTGACGTGAAAATACTTCTTGAAAGGGTTGCTGAAATACTATCATTTACAATGTCCTTTAAATCGTACTTTCCGCTTGCTTCTTTAAGATTCTCACGGATACGGTCGAATATAACGATCGTGGCGTTGATGGAGTAACCTACGATCGTAAGCATACATGCTACGAAGGTGGAGCCTACGCTTACATATGCAAATGCGTAGAACGCAAGCGTTACCAGAACGTCGTGAGTAAGTGCAAGTACGGAGGATGCGCCGAAGCGGATATCCTTAAATCTGAACCATATGTAGATCAGCATACATACGCAGGCAACTACGACTGCGATGATGGTCTGTCTTTGTGATTCCTTACTGATGGTCGAACTTATGGACTCAGCCTGAATGGATTCTTTGTCCACGTTGTAGGTCGTTTCAAAGTAAACTGCCATGTTCTCTCTTTCTTCTGCCGAAAGAGTCTTGGTCTTGAAGATAACCTGATTGTTACCCTGAACCTTAGTTACCGAAACGGTGTTATCGTTAAGTATTCTCTCGATATCGGAAACCATAAGAGTGTTAAGTTCATCGAGTGAATAATCTTTGTCAAAAGAAACCGTTGTCTGTGTACCGCCAAGGAAGTCAAGCGAGAAATTAAGCGAATGACCTCTTCCGGCGAAGTTACCGTTAAGGATGAGCATTACGATTCCGGCTGCGATAACTGCCAGAGAAACACCGAAGAAGGGAACTCTATTTCCGATAAAGTCGATCCTCTTGGGCTCTTTTGCAACGCCGTAGAACTTGGGATTGGTAATACCAAGACCTACCAAAGCTCTTAACAGAAGCTTTGTGATGAAGATAGCGGTAAACATTGATAAGCAGATACCGAGTGCAAGAGTCTGAGCAAATCCCTTGATGGAACCTGAGCCCATTATCCAAAGCACAGCGGCTGCGATAAGTGTCGTGATGTTACCGTCAAGGATGGCGGAAAGAGCCTTGCTGTATGCAACCTTGATGGCCGAATCAACGGTCTTACCTGTTCTTAATTCCTCACGTAAACGTGCGAAAATGATAACGTTCGCATCAACCGCCATACCGATCGAAAGGATGATACCTGCGATACCCGGAAGGGTAAGGGTAATACCAAAACCGTTAATGAGTAATATCTCAAGTACTCCGTAAAGCGAAAGTGCGATGGCACTTGTAAGACCGAGTACATAGTAAACAGCGATCATGAATACAACAACTACCGCAAATCCGACAAGACCTGCAAGTAAGCTTGTGCTGATGGCTTCCTGACCAAGCTGAGCACCTACTACGTTGGAACGAAGTTCTTCAAGTTCAACCGAAAGACCACCGATACGGATCGTGGAAGCTATCTTCTCTGCCGTCTCAAAATCTTCCATAGGGCTGATCTGAGCACTGCCCTGAGTGATCTCACCGCTTACCTTGGGAACGCTTACGAAATTGCCGTCATAGTAAATGGCGATCGTCTCGCCGTTTGCATAAGCTTCCTTTGTTGCCTGAGCGAATTTCTCGCTTCCTTCAGGTGTGAAGGAAAGTGAAACAACGATCTCAACGTTTCCCATTGAGTCTTTGATTCCGCCCGCCTGAGCATCCGCTACATCGGTACCTACCAGTACGATCTTTCCGTCAGCATTGATTTCGTCAAGTGAATGATTAAGAACGTAACCTGTTGTTCCGTCTTCTTTTACGCCTGTTGTATAGTTAAGTGATCCGTCGGAAGCATACTGGCGAATGAAATACAAAGTACCGGGACGACCCAGCTCCTGTAAAATGGAGTTTGCGTCATATACGCCGGGGATCTCGATAGTGATACGATCCGAACCTTCTTTGTAAACCTGAGCTTCCGTTGAATAGTTCTCAACACGCTGCTGAAGCTTGTATACGGTATCATCCATATCCTGCGAAGAGGGTTCTTCGTCACCCACTGCCTGATATGTGATGGACACACCGCCCGCAAGGTCAAGACCAAGCTTGATCTCGCTTGCCGATCCGGCTTTATTCTCGCCAAGTCCGGCATAATCCATATAGCCGAAAAAGGCTGCGCACAGCACGATAAGCACTATAGCCAATATCGATTTGGACTTACTCATGATGTTTATTCTCCTAACAAA
>JAILEQ010000068.1 GCA_024687305.1 Lachnospiraceae bacterium
AAAATTTTTAGGAGGCAAAAGGCAATGGCAAAGAGAGAAGATATTAAGAAAGTCCTGATCATAGGGTCCGGCCCGATCATCATCGGACAGGCATGTGAGTTCGATTATTCGGGTACACAGGCATGTAAGGCGCTGAGAAAACTCGGATATCAGATAGTGTTGGTGAATTCAAACCCCGCAACGATCATGACCGATCCGGGCATTGCCGATGTTACATATATTGAGCCGTTAAATGTTAAGAGACTTGAGGCGATCATAGCCAAAGAACGTCCCGATGCAATACTTCCCAACCTTGGAGGACAGTCCGGACTTAACCTCTGTTCGGAACTTTCAACTGCAGGAATACTTGATAAATACGGCGTAAAGGTCATCGGTGTTCAGATTGATGCCATCGAGCGCGGTGAGGACCGTATCGAATTTAAGAATACCATGACCAAACTCGGTATCGAGATGGCAAGAAGTGAAGTTTCATACTCGGTAGACGAAGCATTGGCCATTGCGGATAAACTTGGTTATCCCGTTGTTCTTCGTCCCGCTTACACTATGGGCGGCGCAGGCGGCGGTCTTGTTTACAATAAAGAAGAGTTAAAAACTGTTTGCGAAAGAGGTCTTAAGGCTTCGCTTGTAGGACAGGTTTTGGTAGAAGAATCGATCCTCGGATGGGAAGAACTCGAACTTGAAGTCGTAAGAGACGCCAAGGGTCAGATGATAACGGTATGTTTTATAGAAAACATCGATCCACTCGGTGTACATACCGGTGATTCCTTCTGCTCGGCTCCCATGCTCACCATTTCCGAAGATGTGCAAAAAGAACTCCAGCGTCAGGCCTATAAGATCGTAGATGAAGTAGGCGTTATCGGCGGTACAAACGTTCAGTTCGGTCACGATCCCAAGACGGGCCGTATCGTTGTTATCGAGATCAATCCGAGAACTTCACGTTCTTCGGCACTTGCTTCAAAGGCGACCGGTTTCCCGATCGCACTTGTATCTGCAATGCTCGCATCGGGTCTTACCCTTGACGAAATACCTTGCGGAAAGTACGGAACACTCGATAAATACTATCCCGACGGTGATTATGTCGTTATCAAGTTTGCTCGCTGGGCGTTCGAAAAATTCAAAGGCGTTCAGGATAAACTCGGTACTCAGATGCGCGCCGTAGGCGAAGTAATGAGTATCGGTAAAACTTACAAAGAAGCATTTCAGAAGGCTATCAGAAGTCTGGAGATCGGAAGATACGGTCTCGGCTTTGCCGCTGATTTCCACGAGAAGTCTCTTGACGAGCTTATGAAGCTTCTTAATTTCCCTACAAGCCAGAGACAGTTCATTATGTACGAGGCGATCAGAAAGGGAGCGGATCTGAACAAGATCTACGAGCTTACCAAGATAAAGATGTACTTCCTTGAGCAGATGAAGGAACTCGTTGAAGAAGAAGAAGCCATCCTTAAATATAAAGGAAGCATGCTTCCCGATGATGTACTCATCAAAGCAAAGAAAGACGGATTTGCAGACAAGTATCTCGCAAAGATATTGGAGATACCCGAAGAAGATATAAGAAACAGACGTATCGAGATAGGCTGCGAAGAGCAGTGGGAAGGTGTACACGTAAGCGGTACAAAGGACAGCGCATACTATTACTCGAGTTATAACTGCGAAGACGGAAACAAGGTTGATACCGACCGCCAGAAGATCATGATCCTCGGCGGAGGTCCCAACAGGATCGGTCAGGGTATCGAGTTCGATTACTGCTCGGTACACGCTGCACTTGCACTTAAGAAACTCGGATTCGAGACGATCATCGTTAACTGTAACCCCGAGACCGTTTCAACCGACTACGATACTTCCGATAAGCTTTACTTCGAGCCCCTTACTCTTGAAGACGTGCTCAGCATCTACAAGAAGGAAAAACCTGTCGGAGTCATCGCTCAGTTCGGTGGTCAGACACCTCTTAACCTTGCCGCTGAGCTTAAAAAGAACGGCGTGAAGATACTCGGTACTTCACCCGAAGTCATCGATCTAGCCGAAGACAGAGATCAGTTCAGAGCAATGATGGATAAGCTCGGCATACCTATGCCCGAAGCAGGAATGGCTGTTACAGTTGAAGATGCTTTGGAAGTAGCCAACAAGATCGGTTATCCCGTAATGGTTCGCCCTTCATACGTACTCGGCGGACGCGGTATGGAAGTCGTACACGACGATGAGTCTCTTACCGAATATATGAAAGCTGCTATCGGTGTAACACCCGACAGGCCCATACTTATAGACAGATTCCTTCGACATGCGACAGAATGCGAAGCAGATGCCATCTGCGACGGCGAGCATGCATTCGTTCCTGCGGTTATGGAACATATCGAGCTTGCGGGTATCCACTCAGGTGATTCCGCTTGCATCATTCCTTCGATGAACATTTCGGAAGAAAACTTAAGAACGATCGAGGATTATACGCGTAAGATAGCTGAAGAGATGCATGTCCGCGGACTTATGAACATGCAGTATGCTATAGAGAACGGAAAGGTATATGTGATCGAGGCCAATCCCCGAGCATCGCGTACCGTACCGCTCGTATCAAAGGTTTGCGGTATCCACATGGTACCCCTTGCAACCGAGATCGCTACAAGAGAGATCACAGGAAGACCTTCACCCATTGCAGGTCTTAAGCAGTCAAAGATTCCTTATCACGGCGTAAAAGAAGCGGTATTTCCCTTCAATATGTTCCCTGAAGTCGATCCCGTACTCGGACCCGAAATGCGTTCGACAGGTGAGGTTCTCGGTATTTCGGAAAGCTTCGGCGAAGCATTTTACAAGGCACAGGAAGCAACACAGACATGTCTTCCTTTGGAAGGAACCGCTCTTGTCAGCGTAAACGACAGAGATAAGCCGGAACTTCTCGATATCATAAAGTTACTTGCCGAATCGGGCTTTGATTTCGTGGCTACCGGAAGAACCTATGAGCTTATCAAAAATGCCGGTTACAACGTAAAGAAGGCACACAAGATTTACGAAGGACGTCCCGATGTTTCTGACTTCATCATTAACAGGGAAGTATCTTTGGTTATCAACACTCCCATTGGAAAGAAGGGTGCACAGGACGACTCTTACATCCGTAAGGCAGCCATCCGTGCAAAAGTTCCTTACATCACCACAATGGCGGCCGCAAAAGCTACCGCACTCGGTATAAAAGCCATCAAGAACGGTGAGATATCGGAACTTAAATCTCTTCAGGAGCTTCACGCTTCCATCCATTAGTTTTAAGGAGAGAAATTCAGATGTTGGAATCTCTTAAAAGGAATAAAAAAGGCATTATCTTAATGCTTATATCGGCGTTAAGTCTCTCGGTGGGACAGTTGCTTTGGAAATTTGCCGATTTCAGTGACTTATCAACAAAGCTTTCTTCTTTTGAAGGAATAGTCAAACTTGTTTTAAGCGTTGCCCCGGGCTTTATAGTTTACGCCCTGGGTGCGCTTGTGATGACTATAGCTCTCGGAAGCGGTGAGTTATCGGTACTTCAGCCCATAAACTCCATGAGCTATGTGTTCGCCCTCATCCTTTCGGCAATCTTTCTTACCGAGCCCATCACCCCCTTGATGGTGATCGGAATTTTTGTCATCATAGTAGGTGTTATATTGATAGGAGGCAGCAGTAAGAATGAATAAGATCGTTATTGTTATCGCCCTTATCGCTATGGCATTTATCGCTTCGTTTGCAAGCTATTTTTTAAAGAAGTCTTCACCTGCTGAAGGAAGTAAATTGAAGATATTGCTTTCACCTTACTTTTATCTCGGCGGTGTGCTTTATGTGATATCGGCAAGTATCAGCATTTTTCTTCTTCAATATCTTCCTTATGCGATCGTAATGCCGCTTGGATCGCTTACATACATCGTTACGATGTTTTTGTCTTTAAAACTGCTTAACGAAAAGATCACCTTAAGGAAGATAGTCGGTATGCTTGTGATCATCGCGGGCGTCGTTATGATAGCGGTGGGAACGGTATAGATAAGTTAATGCATAATATAGTAAAAAATTTCGTTTGACGGTTATCCGGCGGATAATGTAGAATGACGGAGTTTAATTTAATTCACATTCAGGAGGAGAGTAAAATGAAAAGAACACTTATTAAAGTCTTGGCTGTTGCGTTAGCTCTTGTATCTCTTAGCGCATGCGGAGCACGTACCATCGAAAGCATTATGTCTACGAAGGCCGCACAGACTCAGCTTGAAACTGCCAAAGAGCAGATTATGTCTGCGTATTCCGATTACTACAGCGACTATGACATTGAGTTTTCGGGAAATGATATCGTCTACAAGTATTATTATTCATCAGAGTTCGATGAGGATACTTTAAGCATGGTTGCAGCTACGCTTGAGAGCGACGATTCGTGGTCTTCAACGATCGCTTCAACAAAGAGCGAAATGGCAAAGACTACAGGCATCACACCTACTTCGATCACATACGTATACTATGATGCAAACGGAAACGAACTTTTCAAAGTAACCGAATAACAGGTTTTTGCAACCATTTAAGGCACATCTTATGATGTGCCTTTTTTTTATAGTATATTTCTTCGAAATTTTCCTATTTGCATAAAACCATATTTAGATTATATATTTATAATATGTCAAAGAAACCATTCCTTTCAAAGAATTCAATAATCATTCTTGTGATAACGACACTTCTTGCGGGTCTTTCCGCAACTCTTTTGGTGTTCTTTATCTCTTTTAACAATAAACTCAACAAAACCGAAGAAGACAGGACATACCAAAGATACTATGTCATGATCGCCGGTGACGACGAATCGTCTTTTACCGATTCCCTGTACGAAAGCGTAAGGGCAAGAGCAGAAGAAGAGGATGCTTATGTTGAGATGATTTCAAAGAGTCTTTCTCAGAAATATTCGGACAAGGAGCTTGTAAAGATCGCTGTTGCAAGCAAAGTAGACGGCATTATTCTTTATGCCGACGAAAGCAGTGAGTTAAGAGATCTTATTGACGAGGCATACAAAGAAAACATTCCCGTAGTTACGCTCTTTAACGATTATAACCTTTCAAAAAGACTCAGTTTTGTCGGTATCAGTAACTACAATCTCGGTAAAGAATACGGAAAACTGATCATCGAGATGTTAGATGAAATTACATTTAAAAACAATACGGTAAAGATATCCGTTCTTGTTGATGCCAATACGGAAGATCCGGGACAAAACGTTTTATATACGGCTATTTCTGAAACGCTTGAAAAAGATTATTTAAATCATTCGTTTTCACACAAACCGGCGGAAGTATCGGTATATCCGGTAGATTCGACAAACAGCTTTTCGGTTGAGGAGTCGGTCAGAAATCTGTTGATGGATCAGGAAAACGGTCTGCCGGATATCGTTGTATGCCTTAACGAGATCGAAACAACGAGCATGTACCAGGCCGTCGTGGATTACAACGAAGTAGGCAGAGTCAACATCCTCGGATTTTACGATTCCGCGTCTATCTTAAAAGGGATCGGAAGAAACGTTATATATGCGACCATATCGGTAGATATCGACGAGATCGGTACCGCATGTATAGATGCACTTACCGAGTATTATGAGCTTGGTAATACAAGCGAATATTCCACTGCGGATATAACGGTCGTTACAAAGGAATCTTTGGACTTATATAAGGAGGGAGACGGTGATGAGAACTAAATTCAGAAATCTCCCCCTGCAGTATAAGATAACGTCGATATCGCTCTTTCTTAACATGTTTGTTTTTGCGATCAACATCATACTGCTTGTCAGCATCAACAATATGTCGGGAAGGATAGATTCCGTTTATAGGGCAAACCTGCAGTTGAACGAGCTTCAGCTTGCGCTCAACGATGTTCAGGAAGATATGACCGAGTACTTAAATGTAAAGACAAGTGATGCACTGGAAGATTATTACAGAAGTGCGCAGATTTATCAAAATCTCATCGACAGCCTTGATGATAAGATCACTTTAAAGCCTATCGGGCGAATGGAGCGAAGCATCAGCAACATGTCCGAGAGATATCTCGAAGAAGCCGAGCAGACGATTGACGCAAAGCGAGGAAGAAACGTCGAGAAATACCGTCAGCGTTACGAAGAAGCAAGTGAACTGTACGGCTATATCAACACGTTCATATACAGTCTCAACAACGAGCAGTTCAAGGAAAATTCCGAGAACTATCGTGAGATGATCAATGCGTTTAAAGTGTTCGAGACGATAGGTAACGTTATCCTGTTTACCGTCATCATTTCCAATGCGGTGTTAATACTTCGTCTGACGGCAGCCATCATACAGCCGCTTAAATCGCTTACGGGAATGGCGAGCGAAGTCTC
>JAILEQ010000071.1 GCA_024687305.1 Lachnospiraceae bacterium
GTACAGCATAATCATTTCCGACCACTTTTACATCACTCGCAACGGTGATGCAGGTTTCACCATTTTCATCCGGAACTTCAACGGGAGTTGTTCTTTCGCCGGCCGCCACCGAACTTAAAGACATGCTAAACAGCATAGTCAGAGATAAAGAGATCGCAAGAATTCTTTTAAGTTTCATATTGCCTCCTATAAAATATGCAAAATCGGACAAAACACGATACTGCTTTGTCTGTCCCCTTCAAACCAACATTATAGCACACATCGCGCCGAAAGTCATATTTGGGGTAAGATCATTTGCATTATTCCCAAGTTTTTGAAATAATGGAATCATGAAACATTTCTGCTTTTTTACCGGCTAAATTGGCAAATGTGCTTTTTTTACCGGTATAAAAATGGCCGATTTGGCGGCCCATAACCGGCCAAATCTCTTTTTTCACTTTTTTACCAGTATATTTTGATTAGCTCGGACAGGTAAAAAAGAAGAAAATAAGTTTTTACCAGTAAATTCAAGTAGATTTGAGGCGGGAAATACAGGTAAAAAAGAAGGAAATAAGTTTTTACCGGTAAATCCGGGCAAATATCACGCTAAATTAAGCCGGAGCATACCGGTAAAATCAGCGAATCGCAAATTTTACCGGTATATACGGCTATATTTGATATAAAAAGTACATTGGAGGATAAGGTATGAGGCCGGATGTTAATAAACCCGTAGGAAATCCCAAGTTAAGTGCATTGTTTCAGGAATTGAAAAGTGCGGACGGTTTCGGCCGGCAAGCTGCCACGGGCGAACCCTTCTACAGACGCAAACGAGGACTTTTTGGATAAAGAAAAAGCATCTTTTCACAGACAAATAATTTTCAATCTATGTATTGACCTTACAGTTAACTGTAATGATAGAGTCATCTTGCAAGGAGGAAGTAGATATGACGATCAAAGAGTTTTCAAAGCTTTGTGACTGTAACACACAAACGCTTAGATACTATGACAGTATCGATCTGCTCAAGCCGGCAAGAGTGGACAGCTTCACGGGTTACAGATACTACGACGAGGACCAGGCTTTAGATTACATTAAGATCAAGAATCTTCAGAACGCAATGTTCTCGATCGAGGAGATAAAAGATCTCCTTAAGCTTAGCGATGACGCGATCGTTAAGGCCTTTGACAAGAAGATCGACGAACAGAAGGCAAAGCTTGAGACGATTATTCAGATTCAACAGTCATATCGAAACGAATACATGAAGATGAAAGATATGATTGAAAAGACAAAGAGTAAACTAAACGAATGTATCGGGAAATATGATGCTGCCAAAGAGTACGGAATATCGGACGATTATTACAGATCGATCGTCGAAGATATGAATGAAAGATTTGACAACGCCATGGAAGAAATGGGCGATGCGGAGTGCGGCGGCAAGGACAAGGTCGAGATAAAAGACGGCCCCGCAGCCGATCCCACAAAAGACCCGGCCAACAAGACCGTTCTGGAAATGCACGGTTGGGACTTCACCGCAGAAGTTTTGGAAAAGCTTCCCGCGCTTGACGGCGATTACATCCTCTACTTTGAACTTGACGACGAAAAATGGACTTACAACGACTTTTGCTTTGTGGTCTTAAAGATCGTTCAGGACAAAAACAAGGACAACGCCTATAACTTCAATTGCATCAGAAACAAGAGCGAAGATGGCAAAAACCACTTCAGCCTTCTAAAAAAATAGTATTATCCCCCACAGGCGCTTACTTCAGTCAATGAAGTAAGCGTTTTTTCATTCAAAAATACAAAACCGACCGATGGTCGAAAAAACTATTGACAACCCGGCAGACATGCTTTAACATAAAAACCGACTGATAGTCGAAAATATAAAAATATAGACCACAGGAGGTTTTTCAATGAAAACATACAAGTACAGACCGGTGTTGTTTTTTGCTTTGGCATATCTGTTTACATGGATATTCTGGATCCCCGCGATATTTATAAAAGGGAACGCGGGAGCGGCGCTCATGATGGTAGGGCT
>JAILEQ010000074.1 GCA_024687305.1 Lachnospiraceae bacterium
AAGAACCGGGAGATTGCACTCCTGCAGGATTACTGCGAGAACGCTATGTAAGTTACTACAATACTTACTACAAAATCTACCACATTTATTGACAAGTTTATGTAGGCTTACGGAGACTTCTGATACAGGCAAAACTCTCCAACGCCTTAAAGACAAAGCTTTTATAGGTTTTTATAGGATTATGGGAAAGCACATCAATGTAGCTCCTCATCTCCACCAAAACAAAGATGGGCATAGGAAAAAGTCAATAAATTAAGGGTTTTGCGGACTTACGTTGTTCTTAAAATCACAACTTACCACAAACTTACCACAAATTTATTACATACCAAAAGATGTGCCCAAAAAGAACGGCGATCGGATAAAATTCCGGTCGCCTTTTTTCTTTTCTGTTTTTACTGATTATCAGAGAACATTTAATCTTTTGTCTGCGAGTTTCTTTGATGCGATAATGGAGACGATTAACTCTATGATTAAAAGTATAAGTACAACACCCTGTATAATCGCATCATAATACGCCAGTAATCCGACAACTTTAGAAATCTCTCCGGTTGTCCATCCGGGGTATTTCTGCGCTTCAAACATATATTTAGTTCCGAGATAGCCTGAAATATTCTCAATAATCGTGTACACAGCGCAATTTGCCAGTGCTTCAATGACTACGGCTATCAAAAGGTTCCTGACCGTCTTCGAAGGATCAAAGCTTCTACTGATAACAAATGCAAGAAGGATAAGGAATCCAATTGTGACAGCAACGATAAAGCTGCCAGTAAACCATACGATATCTTCAATTAGATTATCGAAAAAATATTTAATTGGGACAACAATACCTTGAGAGTTTATTTGAAATAGGTCTGCCAGTGCATATGAAAACTGACCAGACATAATAACTACCATCAGGCTTTCGATAATTATCGCAGGAACCGCTCTAGAGAATATTATCTTTGACTTTTTGTAAGGAAGAGAATAATACTTGTATGACTTTCCCAAAAGGAGATCATCGACAAACGTCTTATACAGGCTGATCACTATTGCGGCTACACACAGCGCATAAAGCACTGCTCTGATAAGAATTAATACAGCTAATACAGTTGTATGGAGCTTAAAGCCGTCATATTCATCGAAGCTAATTACGGTTTGGAAAAACAAATATAACAGTGCCAACGGAATATTGTTCAATAACAGTTTTTTTGTCGTTTCACTCACAATTTTACTGTTCATTTTTGTCACCTCCAAACCAATCAATTCTGAAGGAATCCTTAAAGAAATCATTTAAAGATTTTCCGGTTTCTTCCCTGATTTCTTCAACCGATTTGTGACAGAAGAGTTTGTTGTCTTTGATCATAATCACTTCATCAAGGATCGGTTCTACATCATTAAGAAGGTGTGTTGAGATGATAACCGAAGCATCCTCTTTGAATTCTTTTAAGATCGTTACAACGATTGCTTCCCTGTTTACGGGATCGACACTGGCGAGCGGCTCATCAAGAAGATATAGTTTGGCGTCTCTGCTAAGAGTTAAGATGAGCATAAGGATCTCGCGCATTCCTTTGGAAAGAGAATTGATCTTGGCCTTTTCGTCGAGCTTAAAGATCTTGAGATACTTTCTGCATTTTTTCTCATTAAAATCCTTGTGATAATAGCTGTAGAACTTCACGGCCATACTAATCTTATCTTCGCCGCTGAAAAGGTCATGATCCGGGAGGTAGCTTATTAAGGCCTTGGTTTCAGGTCCTACTTTTTGTCCGTCAACTGTTAATTCGCCCCCGTCTAATGTCAGGAAATCAGCAATGAGCTTAATGATCGTTGTTTTTCCCGAACCATTAGGAGAAGCAAGACCGACTATTGTTCCAGGCTTAATCTGAAAGCTGACATCGTCCAGGACAGTCTTTCGACCGTATTTCTTTACTATATTTTTCGCTTCAACGGTATAACTCATTTGCTTTCCGCCTCCCTTAGTATCTCGATGGCTTCTTCAAGCGTCATGCCTGCCGACTTGGTAAATTCTATGTAGTCTTTCGCTGCTTTTTTCGCGGCATTTTTGCGATAATCTGCTATGAGTGCCCCGTTTTCAGTAACGTATCTTCCACTGTTGCGGTGAGTTACGATAAGTCCGCTTTCTTCGAGCGCGCTTAAAGCTTTTTGCATCGTGTTGGGATTTACACCTGCTTCCACTGCATATTCCCGGACGGAAGGAAGCTTATCTCCGGCTTTGTATTTACCCGAGACAACATCAACCGTAATCCGTTCAACTATTTGTTGGAAAAGTGGCCTTGACTCATCGAAATTCCAGCTCATAATTATTCCTTTCAGTTATGTTTATGTAATAGATATTCCATCTAAACTAACTGTACTACTGCACTAATACAGTAACACGATCCTGTGGGTGTGTCAATACTCGAAATCAGTATTATTCCTTTGTCTCCGCCATGCAAAAACAGCGGCCGGAATGATCCGGTCGCCGCTTAAAGATTTAGCAGTCAAACACCTTAATTGTTATTAAGCTTATTGAGAGTTCTCTTTTGTAATGCTCTTCCTTTTAATCATCAAACAGAAACAAAGTATCGCTATTATTATCAACGGAATATTTGAAAGAGCATGTATCCACAAAGGAACCTGGACATCTGGCTTCATGAATAACAACATGACACTTGG
>JAILEQ010000080.1 GCA_024687305.1 Lachnospiraceae bacterium
GAAAAAGTCGATGCATCGGGCCACACGTTACTGGGTCTTATCAATGACGTTCTTGACTTTTCGAAGATTGAGGCCGGCAAGATCGAGGTCGTTCCGGTTGATTACGACCTGTCATCGGTCATTAACGACCTTGTGAACATGATAAGTGTGAGAGCCGAAGAAAAAGGCCTCTCCCTGGCGCTTGATTTCGACAAAAATATACCCAAGATACTTAACGGCGACGAAGTCCGCATAAAGCAGATCATTACGAACATTCTTACGAATGCCGTAAAATATACTGAGATCGGCAGCGTTACGTTCTCGATCGGTTACAAAAAGATAGTGAGCGATCCCGACAGCATAAACCTATTAGTTTCGGTCAAGGACACCGGAATAGGCATCCGTAAAGAGGACATGGACCGCATCTTCTCAAAGTTTGAGCGTGTTGATGTCAAAAGAAACCGCAACATCGAAGGAACCGGTCTTGGAATGACTATCACCAGAAGTCTCCTTGATATGATGGGCTCCGATCTTGAGGTCGAGAGTACTTACGGCCTCGGTTCCGTCTTCTCTTTCAAACTTAAGCAAAAGGTCGTTAAATGGGAGCCTTTGGGAGATTACAAAGTTTCCTACAATAAGCGAGCAGACGAAAAAGAACGCTATAAGAGTGCTTTTACTGCGGTCAAAGCGCGCATCCTTATCGTCGATGACAACGAGACCAACCTTCTGGTCTTCAAAAACCTCATGAAGCAGACGCTCATTAAGATAGACACCGCATTAAGCGGAGATGAGTGCTTAAGAAGATGCGCACGTGAAAAATACGATATCATCTTTTTGGATCATATGATGCCTAAAAAGGACGGTATAGAGACGCTTCACGAACTTAGCCGTCTTGAAACTTCTCTTAACAAGGAAACTCCGGTCATCTGTCTTACGGCCAACGCAGTTTCGGGTGCGCGAGAAGAGTACATGAAGGAAGGATTCAAAGATTATCTTACCAAGCCGATCGATCCCGATAAGCTCGAGAAGATGGTTTTGGAATACCTGCCCAAAGAAAAAATCGACGAAAAGCAAGTTTCTTCTTCGGACTCCAATGAAGAGGGCGGCAGTATTAGCGGTCATCTTCTGGAGGGATACATTGATATCCATACGGGACTCAGACATCTTGGAAGTACCGATACGTACATAACCATCCTTCGTTCCTTCAGCGACGCGGTCGAAAAGAACATTAAAGAGATGGAACAGTACCTTGAAGAAGAAAACTTTGAAGACTACTCGATACTCATCCACGCCATAAAGAGCAACTGCAGGACGATCGGAGCCGGCAAACTCGGCGAAATGGCCGAATCACTTGAGCATGTGAGCGATTCGCAGGACGGACCGTTACTGCGTGACAAACATATCGAGTTTGTGAAAGAATACAGAGAATTAAAAGAAGTACTTGACCGGGCAATATAGCAATAACAATAAGAGAGCACGCCGATTTTGAGGGGTCACCTCAAATTGACATGCTCTTTCTTTTTACTCTGTTTTATTATCAAGCCTTTACGACTGTTCCCACGACTGCACCGATCAAAAGTAACGGTATGGCGACTATAAACAATCCGCTGAATATGAGTACCAGCAGTATTGCGGGACAGCATACGAGATAAAACGCTATCTTGAATATGCCCCAGCTTAATCTAAACGCCAGGCCCAATAATTTGAAAAAAACCATCACAAGCAATGCAAGACAAATAAGTGTAAGCATTTTTGTTTCCTCCTTTGATGATAACAATGGTATAATGTCATCATTAAACGATTTTTGAAGAAAGATTAAAATCAGATTAAATTGAGAGGACAAAATGGAAACATATTATTACATAGTGGAAAGTATAGACGGCGATTATGCAAATTTGCGCCGTACAGATATAGAATCGGACGATCTTAAGCTTGTGGCAAGGGCGCTTTTGCCTGCTGAGATCGTTGAGGGCAGCAGGCTCAAATATGAGATGATGTCGTATACGATGGAATAAGCCCATGGAGAAATCAAACAACAAAAGATCTCTCGGAGTCTTTGTATCATCGATGCTCATATTCGGAACGGTCGGAGTCGTGAGGCGATATATTCCGCTTTCTTCGGCATTGTTAGCTTTCTCAAGAGGTATACTCGGCGGACTGTTCTTACTTGTTGTCAGTCTGATCGGTACAAAGAAAACGCCCGATAAGATCGCCTTCAAAGATATGCTGAAGCTTATCCTGACCGGTATATTTATCGGCTTTAACTGGATGCTTTTGTTTGAGGCCTACAATCACACGACAGTCGCGATAGCAACGCTTTGTTATTACATGGAGCCTACTATAGTCGTTTTATTGTCGCCTCTTATCTTTAAAGAAAAACTGACCGGCAAAAAAGCAATCTGCGCCGCAACATCGATCATAGGAATGATCCTTATTTCCGGTGTGATCGGAAACGGGTCATTGGGAACGGGCAACTTTATAGGTATACTCTTAGGACTCGGAGCTGCATTCTTTTATTCTGCGGTAGTCATCATGAATAAACTTACGCCGGGAATAGAGCCGTTTAAAAGGACCACAATACTGCTTTTGTCTGCGGGCGCGGTCATGGTCCCGTATCTTATGCTTACCGACGGCTTCAATGTCGGAGGGGCGAGCGTAAAGGCGATCGTTTTACTGGTCGTTTTGGGTATCGTTCACACAGGAATTGCTTATACGATGTATTTTGGAAGCATGGACGGCTTAAAAGTCCAGACGATCGCGGTCTTCAGCTATATAGACCCTGTTTCGGCGCTTTTATTCTCGGCATTTTTGCTGCGTGAACATTTAAGTGTGATAAGTATCATCGGAGCGGTGCTGATAATCGGCTCTGCGATGATAAGTGAATTAAAGGTGGGAAAAGGAAAATGTTAGATTGCGATCTTTATATCGACAAACGCTTAAAAAGTGTAAAAAGAACAAACGACGCACTCGAGATCGAACTTGAAAAGGGCTTTCAGAAAATAGTTCCGGTGAGCGAAAACATCGTAAGAGTTTTGTATTCGTACAAAGCTTTTTCGTCGGATGCCGACAAGCCTTGTATAGTCGATCTTCCGGCTTTTTCGGACTGGGATCACAGTGAAGACGATAAAAAGGTATATGTCAATCTCCCGAAGCTTAAGGTGATCATAGACAAAGAAACAAACAGCTTCACTTATCTTGACGCGTCGGGCAACGTTCTTTTAAAAGAGCGTGACAAACGCAGTAAAGAGTTAAACGAGGTTCCCGTATACTCCCTTACCAAAGACAAGGCCGTAAAAGAGACGGTAAAGACCGCGGACGGCGCAAAAGAAGTCATAAAGGAAGCGGCTAAGGTTCAGACCGGAACCGCTTATCAGACAAGGCTTCATTTTGAATTTGACAAAGATGAAGCGCTTTACGGTCTTGGTCAGCACGAGGAGGGATATGCCTCTTTACGCGGAAAATGCATATATTTAAATCAGGCTAACCGTACGATCGCAATACCGTTCTTTGTATCGACAAAGGGTTACGGATTGTTTGTGAACACATGCAGCCCTTCGATTTTCAACGACGGCTGTGAAGGTTCGTATTTCTATACCGAAGCCGACAACGAGATGGACTTTTTCTTTATAAACGGAGAGTCTTTAAAAGGCGCGATCGCAGGTTTCAGGAAGATCACCGGTAAAGC
>JAILEQ010000081.1 GCA_024687305.1 Lachnospiraceae bacterium
AACCACCAGTCGTTTCCGTTGGCAAAATCAAAAGTCAGCTCGTCGTTTTGGAAATTGTTCTTTCCGACATAAATATCAAATCCGTCGGAACTTATATAATGGAACGGCTTCGATGTGATCTTCACTTTCTTGCCGCCCGACTTGAATCTGATATAACCCGACTGTATGAGCTCTTCTTTTATCTGTGTCAGGTCTTCTTCGTACTCGGCGATATCAAGCGAATTAAGTATCGAACGAAGATGCTCGATCTCCGATGATACCTCTTCTATTATCGTTGTAAGATTTTCCGCCGTACGTTTTAGCTTGGAATATTTGTCAAAATAGCGTTTTGCGTTGTCTTTTACGCTTATCGTCTCGTCAAGCGGAATCGTTATAGTCTCGTTTGTATAGTAATTAAGCGCTTCAAAAGACTTAGCGCCTTCAGGCACGCTGTAACCGTAAGTATTTATCAGTTCGCCGTAAACCTTGTATTTATCACGCTTCTCGGTGTCTTTGAGCTGTTTTTGCTGAAGATCGAGCTTTTTAACGTTTCTCTCAAGCGCTGTCGTGACGATCCGTCTTAAATCCGACGATTTCTGACGTATTCTCACGATAATGCTTTTCTTACTGTAAAAGTCAAATATAAGATCCGATATCGACTCGTAAGATGTCTTGTCAAGATCATCATAAATGCTCATATTTACAGCCGCAAACTCGACCGGAGCCTTGCCCTCGTATGCGATCTCGGGAGCGAAACGCCCTGCTTTGATATCTTCCGTAAGTACAAAGAAAACGCTCCAAAGCCTCTCAATGTCCTGCTCATCAAGCGATGATGTTGATGCATCGGCGTCAACATTCGCCCGGTGACAGACTTCCGAAGCCATTATCGGAGAAAAGCCGGTATACGTCTTATAGATTGCCGGAGAAACGCTCATGTGAGCGTTCTTTATCCTGTCTGTAAAGGTTTCTTTGTTGCCCGTTAATGCATCAAGCTTATCTTCCGCTCCGGGAATGAAATATTTCCTTCCGGGCAGAACTTCACGAACGGAACTTACATTGTGGCTGATATGCTTTATCGAATCGATGATATTGTCTTCATCGTCGGTAAAGATGATGTTCGAATGCTTTCCCATAAGCTCCACGTTAAGAAACTTATGTTTAAGATCGCCCATCTCATCAAGATGTTCAAGTTCAAATCTGATGACACGCTCAAGTCCGGGCTGAGTCACCGAAACGATTTTTGCATTGGTAAGATGCTTCCTTAAAAGCATGCAGAAATTGGGAGCGGTCTGAGGAGATGGCTTGTTATCTTTGGTTATGTAAACCAAAGGAAGCGTAGCATCTGCCGACAAAAGAACTCTGAACTGAATCGAGTTGCCCTTGATGGTGAGTAATAACTCATCGGTCTCGGGCTGTGCGATCTTATATATTCTGGTACCGTTCGTAGCATCGCTTAATTCTTTTACGACAGCCGCAACGGTAATGCCGTCAAATGCCATGAAATCTACCCCTTATACAAACTGATAAATGCAGAATGCAATATATAATGCCAGAAGTGTAATGCCCTGCCATCTCTTTAGTTTGCCTGTGATGATGGCCGGAACGGTAAGTATGCCCATAACAATGAACATCAAGGGCGTGTCGAGTACAAGTGACTGATAAACCTGTTTACCGCCTATCGTCACGGTCGAAAACGTTGAGGGATCAAACTTAAAAGGTCCTATCGCGATCGAAAGACCCGATACAAGAACAATGTTAAAAAGGTTTGCACCGCATATGTTACCAAGTGACAAAGCACCGTGTCCTTTTGCAAGCGATGTAATGGCAGTTACAAGTTCGGGAAGCGAAGTACCCAAAGCCACAAAAGTAAGTGCTATAACAGTCTCGGGTACGCCGAAGCCTTCAGCTATTGCAATTCCGTGATCAATAAGCAGTCTTGCTCCAAATGCTATACATGCTGCTCCCGCTATCATCATAACTATTATAAGCCAAGTTGCATGTACTTTTTCTGCCGCTTCTTCAACTTCCTGTTTTTCCACCGAAACCTCTGCATCTTTTGTGGGATGAAGTGCGTTTCTTATCAAAATGACCATATATGCCACGAACAAAGTAAGCAGCACAAAACCGAGCGGTCTGTTAAACGAGCCTGTAATATAAGCATTTCCTGCATAAAGTGCAGCAGCCGCAAAAAAGAAAAAGACAGGTACAAACAAAGTTTTTCTGTTTACTTTTGAAGGTTTTATTGCAACGGTAAGAGCTGCGATCAGCGCCGTATTGCAGATGACCGATCCCACCGCATTGCCGTATGCCATCGCACCGTGTCCCTGAAAAGCACTCGTTGCACTTACCATGACTTCCGGAAGTGTCGTCCCTATCGATACGACCGTCGCACCTATCAAAAGATCCGGAACCTTAAACTTCTTTGCGATCCCCACAGAACCGTCAACAAACCAGTCTCCGCCCTTGATCAAAAGTACAAGTCCCAAAACAAACCACAAAAAATGAACTAACATATTATCCTCCTCAGAGCAGCCATGCTACGTAACCGTATACTTACCTCATTTACGTTGCTTTCCGGCTCACATAAAGCAAAAAAAGAGACTACTATCGCCTTGGTTGCGATAATAGTCTCGTTACCTCATGATCTCGAAGTCCGTGTTCCGGTCTTTCGACGTGATGACGAAACACGAAACGCTTACGCGCAAACTACTCCCTATTTATCTATGTAAGATTAACATATGAAAACTCTTATTGCAAGTTTATCGTGCCGATCATCGTTGAACCGACACTGAATTTATACTCGCCTTTTAAGAATGCTCTTGTACCGTCTTCCAAAACGGTCGTGAGCGAGTGAGCCGATACGGGAAGCGTTACGGATTTGGTCTCGCCCTTATTAAGCGAAACTCTCTTAAATGCGCAAAGGCTCTTTATCGGCTGATCGTCGGGATCGAGCTTATCTTTCGTAACGTCATTTAAGCCGTTTGAAAGCTTCTCGGCAGGACACTTATCAACATAAGCCAGAATAACTTCGTCCGCGTCAAAGTCGCCTGTATTGGTGATGTCGACCTTAACATTAACGGACGTTTTCTGAAGCGCATCATAATCAGCATCGCCACCCGGAACAAAGCCTGCCGTCTCTAGCGAAGCATTAACGTCAAATTTTGAATAGCTTAATCCGTATCCGAAAGGATAAAGTGTCTCGCCCTTAAAGTAACGGTAAGTGCGGTTTTTCATCGAATAATCGGTAAATTCGGGCTGTTCGCCGTCTTTGTAGAAAGTTATCGGCAATCTTCCCGAAGGAGAGACCTTACCGAACAAAACATTGGCAAGCGCCTGTCCGCCCTGTCCGCCCGAATAAAAGCAATCTACGATCGCATCCGCTTCGGCGTCAAGTTCCGAAATATCTATCGCCGAGCCCGCATTAAGTACAACGACAACTTTCTTGCCGTTTTCTTTTGCGGCTTTCATTACGTTTTTGCAAAGATTAAGCTGTGAATCGGGAAGTTTTAAGGAAATCTTGTCTCCCGAGGCGAACATGTTGCCGGTATCGCCCTCTTCTCCCTCGATAGTTGCATCAAGGCCAACGCAAAGTATTGTGATATCGGTATTCTTTACGACAGCTACAGCCTCTCCCATACGGTCGTTTGCTTTGGCCAGATTGGAAATTCTGTCCTTGAAAAGATGACAGCCTTCCGAATAAACGATCCTTGACTTAGCAGTCCGCCTTATACCGTTAAGATTTGTGACATATTCGGAAGCAGTGCCGTTGTAGTTGCCTTCAAGAACGCTCCTTATATCCGCTGTAGGACCAACAACGCCTATCGTCTTATATTCACTCTCTTTAAGCGGGAGAACACCGTTATTTTTCAAAAGTACTATCGACTCTTCCGCAGCCTTAAGTGATACGGCATTGTGCTCGGGAGTATCGCACTCAAGAAAACCTATGCCGTCATATTCCTTTATTTTCTTAGTTGCCTCTTCGTCGGTTCTTGGCAATATACCGAGTTTCATGCGCGTTGCCATTAAGCGAACGCATGCTTTTCGCATATCTTCTTCCTTGATGAGCTTATCCTTGAGCGCTGCAAGAATGCAAAGATATGTATTGCCGCAGTTAAGGTCGCAGCCGTTGTTTAAAGCAAGAGCAGCCGATTCTGCAGGCGAATTTGTGATCTTATGATTTTCATGAAAATCCTTTATAGCCCAGCAATCACTCACGAAATGGCCTTTAAAGCCCCATTTGCCGCGAAGGATGTCTTTTATGAGAGTTTTGGATCCGCAGCAGGGCTCGCCGTTTGTACGGTTGTAAGCGCCCATGACGGACTCAACCTTACCTTCTCTGACAGCAGCTTCAAATGCGGGAAGATACGTCTCTTCCATGTCCTTTTTGGTGGCCTTCGCATTGAAGTGATGTCTCTCACCCTCCGGACCGGAGTGTACGGCATAGTGTTTTGCACATGCAGCCGCTTTTAAAGTATCACATTCGGGATAATTATCGATTCCCTGCAATCCTTTTATGAAGGAAACGCCAAGTCTTGATGTAAGATAAGGATCTTCTCCGTAAGTCTCATGTCCGCGGCCCCATCTGGCATCGCGAAAAATGTTGATATTCGGAGACCAGAAAGTAAGACCTTTATAGATATCGCGGTCTTCTTCTTTAGCCTGTGCATTGTACTTTGCACGACCCTCTGTAGCGATAACTTCGGCGATCTTAAACAAAAGCTCGTCATCAAACATCGCCGCTAACCCGATAGCCTGCGGGAACACCGTAGCCGTTCCCGCACGCGCAACACCGTGGAGCGCCTCATTCCACCAGTTGTAAGCGGGTATGTCAAGCCTTTCCACTGCTTCAGCATCGTACTTTAACTGCTTGGCAACTTCTTCGATCGTCATTTTGGCGACCAGTTCTTCTGCATCCTTATAAAGATTGCTCATAAAATATACTCCCACAAATAACAGTTATTATTATATGAAAAGAGCATAGCTTAATTGCTTAAACTATGCTCATCATTTATTGCTTTGATATGGTCAAAACTTAATATAACGGTCTTCCTTTTTCATCGGGAATGAGCGTTTTTCTGTAAAAGTATGAATTTATGACATCTCTCCAGCGTTCTGAATGCTCTACCTGATGTTCGAATCGCTTCGTAACGCGCTCAAAAGCATCATCGGGAACAAGTCCCTTAAGATCCTGCCACAAAGCGCTCATCTTCTTTACATCTTCGGCACCTTCGTAATGTGTGTCGTAAATATGCTGTATCACGGTCTTTCCGCTTTTAAGCACATATGTGTAAGGAAGTCTGTGGAAGAAAAGCTTCAGCTCATCGGGCGTGGTCTCAGGCTTCTCATACATCGACTTAAGCGGCTCATTATACTGCGTGGAATATCCTGTGCCGGTCGAGTTTCTTTCTACCCCGATGGCGAAATGGTCGGCCTTGTGATACGTTCCCCAAACGGAATACTCGTATCCGTCGGGATCGGGTCCGTAGTGATCTTCGGGATGAACCATCCAGCCTATACCGAGAGGTGCATTGTACTTCTCGTATGCCGGCCACGACATCATAAGTATCTTTGTCACATTGTCTATGACTTTTTCATTGTTTCCGTATGTGAGCACTATCCACTCGCGTGCTATCTCCTCGCTCGAAAGCGAAGGCTCAAACGCCAGTCTTCCGAGTCCGTAAAGGTTTGCTGCCGCAAGATCGTGCCCCGTCCAGTTGTAATCGTTACCCGTGTTCGTAACCGCGCATATTCCCGCCAACGCGTTGCCGTATGTCTTTCCGGTCACTACGCCCAACACGGTCGTATCGTCGCTCTTTGCATCTTTTGCATGTATGTCAAAAGAAAGCACTTCTTTAAACCAGGGTATCAGGAAGCATACATGCCTTTGCTGACCCGTGTACTCCTGTGCGATCTGGAACTCCATCATCTCATTTGTATGAGGCATAGCTCCAAACAAGGGAGAAACGGGTTCGCGCACCTGGAAATCAACCGGACCGTTCTTGATCTGAATGATGACATTATCTTCAAAATCTCCGTCAAGAGTGTTGAAATAGTCATATGCCGCTCTTGCACGGTCTGTCTTTAAATCTCTCCAGTCCTGTCTGCAGTTGTATACAAAACATCTCCAGATTATTATGCCGCCGTAAGGCTTTATCGCACGTGCGAGCATGTTTGCGCCCTCAGCCTGCGTACGGTCATACGTAAAGGGGCCGGGACGTCCTTCGGAGTCTGCCTTAACCAAAAATCCGCCGAAAGTGGGAACCTTCGAATAAATATAAGCCATTTTCTTTTCCCACCATTTGATGACTTTTTCATCGAGCGGATCAGCCGAAGAAACTTCCGGATCGTCTATGGGCGAAGCATAATTTAATGACATGAACATCTTTATGCCGTACGAAGAAAAAAGTTCGGACAGCTTATTTACTTTATCGATAAAGCGTTCGTTTATAAGATCGCAAGCCGCCTGTTTTACGTTTACGTTGTTTATAACAACGCCGTTATAACCTGCGGAAGCAAGCACTCTGGCGTAGTAAACGGTCCTGTCGTCGATAACGATGTCATTGTCTTTAAAAAGGAATGACTCTCCCGAGTATCCTCTCTCGATCGAGTTGTCCATGTTATCCCAATGATTGAGCATACGAAGCGGGCTGACCGGAACCTCTTTTACAGGCGCGTCAAAGCTTTTATTCAGCCTTATCATGTTGATAAATCTGAAAGTGCCGAAAAGTACGGCGTTTTCATTGTTGGCTTTGACAGTGTAAACATCACCGTTTTTCTCGATTTCAAAGCCTTCTTTTCCGAGGTCTTCCCTGTCACACTTTACAAGTGAAATATTCAACCCCGAAACGGCATTTATCGTGGTAAGCTCTTTAACGGCATTTTTAAGAAGAACACTGTCAGCATCAAAACCGTTGTTTGTAACTACCGCGTTGTTGTTGTCTATAGTTTCGTCAAGCCATAGCCTTGAGTACATACTTGTGTAATACCTCCCTGACTGCACCGTTGCCGTTTATCAGTTCTTCGTAGATTGAAAGAACCTTGAATCCGAGTCCGTCTTCAAACAGGTCGCAGCCGAATATCTCATTAAGCGCCAGAACATCTTTTGCATCCATGCCTCTTACTTTGTCAAGCATCGGATCGGGGCTTAATTCAAAAGGTTCGCCGTTATCATTTATTCCTTTTAAGTAACGAAGCCATCCTGCGAGCACAAGCGGCACGAGTATAAGTGAATCCGTCGAAAGATCGTCTCGCAGTCTGTATGCTTTAATGGTCTCGCCGAACCTGATCGGAAGCTTTTGCGAAGTATCACATGCGATACGCTGAGGAGTGTCGGGCATGAAAGGATTGGGAAGACGCTTTTTTAGCACTGCTTCAAGGAAATCTTCGGGTTTTAAAACTCCGGGATTAACAACAACCTTCATACCTTCTTTATGACCGAGCGTATATACAAGATTTTTAAGATCTTCGTCGTCCATCTCGTCGTGAATAGAAGTGAAACCGAGCAGGCATCCGTAGATTGCGAGCGCAGTATGAAGGGGATTTAAGCAAGTGCAGACTTTCATCTTCTCAACTTTGTCAACGGTCTCTCTGTCGGTGTAAATAACTCCGACTTTATCAAGCGGAACCTTGCCGTTAGGGAATTTATCTTCTATAACAAGATACTCGGTCTCCTCTGCGTTAACAAAAGGAGCAACATAAGTATTTTTACCCGTTACGACGGTCTTAAGATCATCTATTCCGTCACGTTCAAGCATTTCGGATACTTTTGCATCAGGTCTTGGAGTGATCTTATCGATCATGCTCCAGGGGAAAGAAACCTTCTTTTCATCCTTGATGTACGAAAGAAAACCTTCTTCAGCCTTTCCTGCTTTAACCCAGCCTTCCGCAAATGTATAAACCGCATCGAAAAGCTTGTCTCCGTTATGCGAACAGTTATCCATTGATACGAAAGCAAGCGGGAGTTCACCCGATTTAAATCTGTGATAAAGAAGGCTTACGATCTTGCCCATATAGCTTGAAGCGCCTTCGGGGCCGGCTTCGATGTCTTTCTTAGTTGCAGGTAAAAGCTCACCGTTCGGATCTTTAACCACATAACCTTTCTCTGTTATAGTAAAACTTGCCATCTTAAGAGAGGGCTTTGCAAATACGGTCTTTATCTTATCGAATTCGGCTGCGTTTTCTTTGTCCAGAATTAACGAACCGACGATACTGCCGATAACTTTCTTTTCGATCGTTCCGTCGGCTTTCAATGTTACGAGCACGGAAAGATCGTCGTGAGGACGATACATCTTCTCCACTATCTCATAATCAAAACCTTCGCATACCAGAAGACCGGTCTTGGAATCACCCGACTCCAAAAGTCTGTCCATAAGATTACCCTGAAAAGCTCTGAAGATGTTGCCGGCTCCGAAATGGATCCATTCGGGAGCTTTCTTCGTAGTTTCTCTTACGGCACTTCTGTCATAGTTCGGCAGGATGTAACCGCGTTCTTTGTACCCATTAACATCCGATATACCCTTGTCTGTTAAGAACATGATTTTACTATTGCCTCCCACAAACCGTTAAGATATGTAGCGCCGAGAGCACGATCGTAGAGGCCGTAGCCGGGCATGGCAACCTCATCCCAGATCATTCTGCCGTGGTCGGGACGGATAGGGCCTTCAAAGCCTATCTCGTAAAGAGCCTTCATGATCTCGTACATATCAAATGACCCGTCTGAAGAAAGATGTGCAGCTTCTTCAAAGTCATCGTCTGAGTTGAATTTAAGATTACGCACATGTGCAAAATGAAGTCTTCCTTTAAGTGCTCTGATCATTGTAGGAAGATCGTTTGCACGGTTTGTACCGTATGAACCTGCGCAGAATGTGACACCGTTATGAGGGTTGTCGACCATCTTCATCATACGCATGATGTTGTCGAGATTGATGATGATACGGGGAAGTCCGAATACGCTCCATGCGGGATCGTCGGGATGTATCGCCATATTTATGTCGTATTTGTCACATACGGGCATGATCCTTTCAAGGAAATATTTGAGGTTTTCAAATAACTTCTCCTCGTCTACGTCCTTGTACATTTCAAATAATTCTTTTATCTTAGCCATTCTTTCAGGTTCCCAACCCGGAAGAACCGCGCCGTTTGCATCTTTGGATAACGAAGAAAACATGTCTGCGGGATCGATGGAATCGATCGCTTTCTGGCTGTAAGCAAGCACTGTAGAGCCGTCGGGTCTCTTTCTTGCAAGTTCTGTTCTTGTCCAGTCAAACACAGGCATGAAGTTATAGCATACAAGATGAATATCTTCTTCGCCTAAGTTCTTTAAAGTTTCAATATAGTTGTCGATGTACATATCTCTGTCGGGTGTTCCGACTTTGATAGCGTCGTGAATGTTAACCGATTCAATACCGGAAATGTGAAGTCCCGAAGCTTCCACTTCGTCTTTTAAAGCCTTTATACGCTCGCGTGACCAAACCTCACCCGGCTCGGTATCGTAAAGCGTTGTTATAACTCCGGTAACGCCCGGAATCTGGCGGATCTGTTTAAGTGTTACGGTATCGTGACCGGTACCGAACCATCTTAATGTCATTTCCATTTAAAAGTACTCCGTTCTTCATAAAATTGGGGCTCCACCACTGATGGAGCCCCGGTTTTTAAATCATATCATGTTTGAATATCAGGTTCAAACCTTAGTTCAAATTGTCAGATGAGTATGTAGCATCCCAAGCAGCGGTTCTTTCATCTATAATAGCCTGTCCGCCTGCTGCAAGGTATTCAGCCATACCGGCATCCCAAACTGCGTCGAAATCAGCTACGGAAGCAACAACTGCCTTGTCGTATGTCTGATCTCTCTTACCTGAAAGGTCTGTTCCTTCGGTTTCAGCCTGGATATCACCAACTGAAGGTGTAGGAGGAATCTGAGCATCCTTGGATGCTACTGCGATTGCGGTCTTAACATCTTCAGGATCAACATCTGAATAAGAGAATGCAAGTGAAAGCGTTGTAAGCTCAGGTGTTGCAAGTCTTAAACCGTTGCAGTTGATGGTCATATCGATGTTCTTACCGGAGTTCTGATAGTAATCGTGATGAGCTTCATCGGGAGCCTGAAGAACGATAGCGCCTGTAGCTGCATCTACGGTATGAAGAACGCCTTCGTCACCGATCTGGAGATACTGAACCGTTTCAGCCTGGCTCATGAACTCAAGATATAACAATGAAGCGATGGGTTCGTCGTTTGTTGCAGGGAAGAATACCTTACGGTCGCCTGTGTTGGAGTAAGAATACTTGTTGTATCCGCCCTTCTTGTCTTCGAAGCAGTTAACTGCTACGAACTTAGCGCCGTCACCGTACTGTGCTGCAAGTGTTGCGTTGATGGAATCCTTGCCATTTCTGAAAGGATAGTCATAGTTGTGTGTAAATGCTCCAACGAAGCCGGCCTTGATCATATCGTCTTCTGTTGTGTCATCGCTTCCGCTGTGCTCTGCGAAATCATGCCAGATGAGACCGTCGTTGTACCACTTGTTAAGAAGTCTAACTGCTTCTTTTGTTCCGTTTTCGGTGAACTTTCTGTCATCGTAACCGTTTACGTAGTACTCTTTGTCTGTGATGTCGGGATCCATGAAGGATTCGATAAGAGTAGCTGCTCTCCAGCCTACATCATAAGAGATCGAGTAAGGAACCATCTTGGAAGCATCTGCGCCAAGAAGAGTTTCAGCATTGTCCTTGAATGCTACGAGCATTGCTTCGAACTCAGCCTTGTTTGTGGGCTCCTTAAGACCTAACTTGTCAAGCCAGTCCTTACGAACGAATGTGTTGATACGGCAGATCTCATTTCTCTTACCTTCGATAGCCCAAAGGGTACCTGTGCTGGGATCGAGATCCTGGTAGATAACTGCATCGCCAAGCCAATCGAACATGCTGGGAACAAGGTCCTTGTTCTCTTCAAGGATGGGAGCGAGGTCAAGAACACCGCCCATGTTAGCGTATGTCTGAATCTGTCCATAATTGTAGGTGTAGCAGATATCAGGTGCGTTCTGAGCTGCAAGAAGGTTACCGATATCATCACCCTCTGTCCAACGAGCTACAGTAACGAATTCAACTTCTACATTGTAACGCTCAAGCATCTGTTCCTGGATCCACTTGGTCCAAGCGTTGTTGCCTGCTTCTGTACCACCGTCAACGTTACGGTCGTACAACTCAACTGTGATGTGTCTGGTGTCGACAAACTTGCCGTTAAGCAAACCACGTGCATCGGGTTCGTCTGTCTTCGTTTCTTCAGCGCTTGCTGATACTTCGGTAGAAGTAGTGTCTGTACTTGCGGGTGTTTCTACGCTTGCGGGTGTGTTTTTACCGCATGCTGCAAGTGAAAGAACCATAGCTGCAGCAAGTACTGCCGATAAAAGTTTCTTTTTCATTTTTCATCCTCCTGTAAAGTATGTATGAATAACGCTTTATGCGATTATTCCTTGACTGCACCCATCGTTACGCCGGCTATGAAGTAGCGCTGTAACCAAGGGTAGATCAAAAGTATCGGTACGGTCGCGAACATGACCGTTGCGGATTTAAGTGAGTCTTTAAGTCCGGGCTGCATGAAACCTTCCTGGGCTGCGACTTCAACCGCGTTAGTGTTGTTTATGATGTTGTAAAGAAGAAGCTGTAACGGAAAGAACTGCTTGTTTGTCTTAATGTACATAAGAGCATCGCCGTATCCGTTCCAACGACCTACCGCATAGAAAAGCGCAAGTGATGCAAACACGGGCTTTGAAAGCGGTATGTATATCTTCATAAGTATCTGTACAAAGCTTGCACCGTCTATCTCTGCCGACTCTCTTAACGAATCGGGTATGCCGTAGAAGAAGCTTCGCATTATTATCATGTTATAAATGCTTAAGCAGCTGGGTATGATCAGTACCAGCGGGTTCTCCAGAAGGTGGAGGTCATTCATCAAAAGGTAGTTCGGAATGGTTCCCGCATTGAAGAACATCGTGATCGTAATGAATATGTTGATTACTCCCCTGCCCTTAAGTCCCGGGAAAATGAGCGGATATGCACAAAGTGCCGTCATAAAGAGTGAAAGCAATGTGCAGATCAATGTAAGTACGGTTGTCCACACGAACGCTCTTTGATACTTGGCATCGCTTAATACCGTCTGATAAGCTTCAAGGTTAAATCCCTTGGGCCAAATCGTTACCTCATGCCTTATGAGAAATTCAGTGGCCGAAAGTGACTTGGCTGCCAAGTGCAGCATAGGTATCACGCAGATGATGCTGATCGCGATACATACAAGAACAAATATCCAATCGCCAAAATTTGTTTTTGCGGATCTGACTTTCATTACCAAATCCCCCTTTCGCCAAGTTTTCTGGATATCGTATTGGCGGTTAGCAGGAAGAACAGGCCCACAACAGACTGGAACAGTCCGACTGCGGTGGTAAGCGATATCTTAAGCTGCTGAATACCGTTTTTGTATACGAATGTCGAAATGACTTCACATGCCTCGATAACAAGGTTGTTCTTCATGGCGTACGGTCTTTCGAATCCGCCGCCCATGATATAACCGAGGTTCATTATCAAAAGAACGACTATCGTGGGCTTGATGCCCGGAAGTGTGATATGCCACATTTTTTTAAATCTTCCGGCTCCGTCAACCGATGCTGCTTCGTAAAGTTCAGTGTTGATACCTGCGATAGAAGCGAGGTAAATGATCGAACCCCAGCCGAAGCTCTGCCATACTCCCGCACCTACGTATGTACCAACCCAGTGAGAGGGATCTGAAAGGAAAGGAATCGCTGTACCGAATACTCTGTTGAAAAGTCCGTCGGTAGTTGCAAATATCTGTGTAACAAGGTTCGCGATGATGACCCACGAAAGGAAGTGAGGCATGTATGCGATCGTCTGAACCACTTTTTTAAATTTATTAAATCTGAGTTCGTTGAGCACAAGAGCAAATATGATCGGTGCCGGGAATCCCATTATCAGATCAAGAAGGTTGAGTTTCAATGTGTTCTTGAGTGCTCTTATAAAGTCAATATTTTTAAATGCAGTCTTGAAATACTTAAATACATCCGTTGTGCCCTTAACGTTTGCCCAGGGCATCTCTTTAAGCGGTATGTTCAACTTGTACTCTTTGAATGCAAGTATGATGTAGCGCATGGGGAGATACTTAAATATCAAAAGATATAACAGCGGCAAAAATATAAGCGCATATAATTGCCAATATCGTTTGATATAGGCTTTATTCAATTTCTTGGTAGGTGCTTTCACCTGATTATCCTTGGCCATCTTTTCCTCCCGGGTTGCGCTATTGCATATTGGTACGCATTTCCCGATTGCCGATTGTTTGAAATCGTTTACAAACAAATGACCGATTATTGATCAAATCGTGGTAGTGCTGACTCTCAAAATCGGCTCAAATACATTAAATCACAAAATGTAAGCGTTTACAATTTGTAAATTTTAACCAAAATGAAACTGTTTTTTTGTTAAAATGGCATAAAAATTCTGTAAAGAGCCCATATTTACTGGCTTTTTCAATTTGTGCATTTTGCCATATGTTTTTTATCATTTTTCAGAAAAATAAAAAAAATCTCACTCCGTTTTACAATATACTTACTAAATGCGTTATTTTATCCGTTTTTACTGAAACCGCTTTCAATACAAATTAGCTTATTTTGACAGATCTTTACCCTTGTATCTTTCTTTTTCGTAATTGTAAGAAAATATCTTCTTATTCAAAAACTCTTTATGAAAAAGAGTTTTTTGATATGATTTAAGCAGAAAAACAAATGCAGAACTGCCTGAGAAAGGATTATTAATGAGTAATATCGTTAAACACAGATGCGGGAAAGCAAAAATAAAGATCACCGACAGATCCGGTAACACTCTTCCCTTTACCGAAGTGACATTTGATCTTTCAAATCACGAATTTTTATTCGGTTGCGGCGCATTCGATTCGCTTCCGCTTACCGGTGACATTACCGTACCGAAACTTCCGTTCTTTGATAACAGGGAAGAATCCAAGCAATTCTATCAGGACAGAGTCGACAAATGGACCGCGCTCTTTAACTATGGCACTCTCCCGTTCTACTGGGGCGGATATGAACCGACAGAAGGTAACCCTCAATATGAAAGTCGCATGAATGCCGCCAAATATCTCATAAGCAAGGGTGCCACAATTAAGGGTCACCCCCTTTGCTGGCATACGGCATGTGCAGACTGGCTTCTTAAATATGACAACAAAACTATCATGGATAAGCAATTAAACAGGATAGTTCGTGACGTGACTGCATTTAAAGGCGTTATAGACAAATGGGATGTTATAAACGAAACGGTAATAATGCCCGTTTTTGACCGCTACGACAACGCCATCACCAGAATATGCAACGAATACGGCCGCATCCCTCTTATAAAGGAAGTGTTCACCACCGCTCACGATGCCAATCCAAAGGCACAGCTTCTCATAAACGATTTTAACCTTTCCGATCAGTACAGAGAGGTGATCAGCGACAGTCTGGAAGCCGGCGCGCCGATTGATGCTATCGGCATTCAAACACATCAGCATCAGGGCTACAAAGGCATGGCATGGCTTGACGATGTGCTTAAACGTTTCTCGGTATTTAATCTTCCGCTCCATTTTACGGAAAACACTTTGGTGTCGGGTAAGATAATGCCCCCCGATATAGTCGATCTTAACGATTACATGGTCGATAATTGGCCTTCCACTCCTGAGGGCGAAGAAAGACAGGCAAAAGAATGGGAAGAAATGTATGTAAGACTGTTCGAAGAGCCTTTGGTGGAAGCGATCACGGGATGGGATTTCGCAGACGGAGCATGGCTTAACGCACCAAGCGGTATCATCAGAAAAGACAATTCGTTAAAGCCCGTATACCACGTTTTAAAAGACTACATAAACAATAAGTGGCATACTACTGCCGTGCTTGTTACAGACGAGAACGGATATGTGGAACTCGAAGGTTACAGAGGCGAATATAGTGTAAGTTCCGGCGAAAAGTTCGGAGCATTTACACTCGGTATAAAGAACACGGATTGCAAAGTCGAACTTGATTGAGAATAATACAGGTAAAAATGACAGGCCGGTGCAAAACTGCACCGGCCTGTCATTATATTAGAAAGAGTTGGATTGATTATTTGCTGATCTCAGCGTTTCTTTTGTTCTCTGCATACTTGTAGATTGCGAAAGCGATCATAAGTGCAAGAAGAAGGAGAAGTAACAACCACCAGAGGTTTGCGCCCGTTTCTTCAACAGAAGGAGCTGTAGCGGATGCCTCATCCGTGATGGTGAATACAGGTCTTGTGGCTGTACCGTCGTCTTCAGAGATACCTGCCGTTGCCGCTGTAGCGGAATCCTCATCGGTAATATCCAAAACAGTATCATCGTTTCCGGCTGCTGCGTCATCTGCCTGTGCAGGTGCATCAGCAGCGGGAGCCGTTGCAACGAAAGCTGCGGGTGTTGCGGGAGCTGCAGGTGTTGCAGGTGTGCCTTCACCGTCTTCGTTTACGGGAGTATCGTCTCCTGTGGTAACCACATCAAATCTTGTAAGATCGAT
>JAILEQ010000137.1 GCA_024687305.1 Lachnospiraceae bacterium
AGCTCTGTAACCTGTGATCTTTCCGTCCTTTACATCTATAAGACCTTTATCTGCAAGGAACTTATTGGGATAAGCTATTGTATCGGCATCGCGTTGGCAATGATCTCCGAGTACGATAAGAGTTGTATCGTCCATCGGACGCGCCTTGGCAAGCCATTCTTTGATAAGCCCCAGCCTGTCATCGTGACGCTTCAAGGCCGCATCAACTTTCTCGTTGTCGGCTCCGGTCTTATGGCGGGTAGTATCTACATCCGTTAAGTGGATAAGCATCATATCCGGATCGTAATTCTCGATCGTAAAACGAACCGATTCCATTACGAAATTATCAAGCTCAGGCTGTGAAATGCCGTTTCTGATCTTTCCGAATCTTTTGTTTAGTTTAAGAAGATATCCGGGTGTTCCGTTTGCGAGACATGCAAGTATCTGACTTCTGTGTTTTCTTGTAATCAAAACTTCCGGAAGGTTATAGTCTATGTTTGCTCCGCCAAGTACAGGCCAAAGAAGCGATGCAGTCTTGTAGCCGTGCTTTTTCGCCTCATCGATAAGCGTTGTACCGTGGATATATTTTCTTTTGTACAGCCAATCGGGAAATTCTCGATTGGGTTGAAGTTTTGTGTTTGAAACTATCCTTGTGTTACCCGGCTTTCTTCCGGTAATTATAGCCGTGTGAGCGGGGTAAGTAAGTGATGGATATACGCTTAGTACATTATCGCAAAAGGCACCGTTATTAACGATTGACGCGAAATTCGGAAATGAAAGCATCTTTTCCATATCTCTTTTTCCGACCGCGTCAAGGGATACTATCACAAGTCTGTGTTTCTGCATTACTTTTCTCCCCCTTCTTTTGCTTCACGTTTTATCTTTTTTAAGTGCTCCGCTATCTTAACTTCATAGCCATTGCCGGTAGGTCTGTAAAACTCTTTACCCGTCAGCTCATAAGGCAGATACTGCTGCTCAACATAGTGGTTCTTATAATCGTGAGCATATTTGTAACCGACACCGTGACCGAGTTTGGCCGCCCCCTTATAGTGAGCATCCTGGAGATGTGTCGGGATTGCAAGATTACCTTTTTCTTCAACTTCTTTCATAGATTCTTCCAATGCTACGGTGCAAGCGTTTGATTTGGGTGCACAGGCTACATAGATCGCCGCCTGCATAAGTATCAACTGCGACTCTGGATAACCCACGCGCTCCACGGCCTGAGCCGCCGCTGTCGCAACGACAAGTGCCTGAGGGTCAGCATTTCCGACATCTTCGGAAGCACATATCATTATCCTTCTGGCTATGAAAGTCACGCTTTCTCCGGCGTACATCATCTTTGAAAGATAATATGCCACCGCGTCGGGGTCCGAACCTCTCATGCTCTTTATGAATGCGGAGATGGTATCGTAATGATTATCTCCGTTCTTATCAAACAAAACTGCGCGCTTTTGTATACACTCTTCAGCGACAGGAAGCGTAATGTGTATCTTTCCGTCCTCGCTTCGCTCGGTAGTCATTACGCCAAGTTCTATTGCATTTAAAGCTCTTCTGGCATCGCCTCCGGCAAGATCTGCAAGGAAATCCAATGCATCGTCATCAATAATTGCGTCAAAACCGCCAAGACCGTTATCCTTGTCGGTAATTGCACGCATTATGAGCGTTTTTATGTCTTCTTTTGTGAGGAGCTTTAATTCAAAGATCGCAGAACGCGAAAGCAAAGCCCCGTTTACTTCGAAATAAGGATTTTCGGTTGTGGCTCCGATCAGCACGATCGTTCCGTCTTCCACGAACGGAAGCAGATAGTCCTGCTGACTTTTATTGAATCTGTGAATCTCGTCGATAAAAAGAATAGTCTTTTTTGAGAACATGCCAAGATTTTCTTTGGCCTTAGCCACCACATCTTCCATATCTTTTTTGCCCGCAATAGTCGCATTGATCTGGCAAAATTCAGCTTTTGTGGTATTGGCAATAACTTTGGCAAGAGTAGTCTTCCCTGTTCCGGGAGGCCCGTAGAATATTACACTCGATAATTTATCCGCTTTTATGGCGCGGTAAAGCAGCTTATCCTTAGCAAGGATATGCTGCTGTCCCACTACCTCATCTATTGTCTTTGGACGGAGTCTCGCTGCAAGGGGCGATTCGCTCTCCTTTGCTTTGGCCTCCATCATTTCAAAAAGATCCATGTTTTCTCCCGAAACGACTATTTAAACTGATTTGTATCGGGATCGTATCTGTAACCCGCTTTGTCCATTATCTTAAGAAGCGAAGCCTCGTCCTCATCGAGATCGTCACAAAGGTCCATAAGGCTTTTGTAATTGTCTCTTAACTTAAGGTTTAAGAAGCTTACTAAGATTTCGGGGTCCTGCGGCAACATAACGAATCTCCTTCAAGTCCTATTTCTATGGTATCACCTTGTGCTACCACATCTGATAATATCAGTTTTGCCAGTGCGGTTTCAACATGTTTTTGAATATACCTCTTAAGAGGACGCGCACCGTATACGGGCTCGTATCCGTTATGAGCAATGTATGAAAGCGCTTCATCCGTGACGGTAAGTTTAAGTTCTCTGTCTTCAAGTCTCTTTGAGAGATTCTCGATCTGGATCTTGGCAATGTTCTTAATATTTTCCTCTGTAAGAGGCTTAAAGAACACGATCTCGTCAAGACGATTCAGGAACTCAGGCCTGAAGGACGATCTTAGCATATCCATAACTTCGTTCTCTGCTTCTTCGGATATTTCTCCGTTTGCATCTATACCGTCAAGGAGGTATTGTGCACCGATATTTGAAGTCATGATAAGTATAGTATTCTTAAAGTCTACCGTTCTTCCGAGCGAATCGGTAATACGTCCGTCGTCAAGCACCTGCAGAAGAATGTTGAACACATCCGGATGAGCTTTCTCGATCTCATCGAAGAGCACAACGGAGTAAGGTTTTCTTCTGACTGCTTCAGTCAATTGACCGCCTTCTTCATATCCGACATATCCGGGAGGCGCTCCTATCAATCTCGATACGGAGAATTTCTCCATATATTCACTCATATCGATACGCACCATATTCGTATCGTCGTCAAACAATGCTCCCGCTAAAGCTTTTGAAAGTTCGGTCTTACCTACACCGGTAGGTCCAAGGAACAAAAACGAACCAATCGGGCGATTAGGGTCTTTTATGCCCGCACGCGATCTTAATATAGCTTCCGTAACTTTCATGACACCCTCGTCCTGACCTACGACACGCTTGTGCAATTCGCTGTCAAGATTGAGTATCTTGTTACGCTCGGACTCATTCAATTTGCTGAGCGGTATACCCGTCCAGCGAGATATTATCTTAGTGATCTCATCGTCCGTAACTGCTTCGTGAACGAGTGAAATACCTTTCTTCTCGTTCTCACTCTCAAGTCTTTCAAGTTCCTTCAAAAGGCCGGGCAAAACTTCATATTGAAGTTTTCCGACTTCATCATATTTTCCTTCACGTGTGGCAATATCGATCTTACCTTTAACATCCTCTATTTCATCACGTATCTTTGCAGGCTTTTCAACGCTTTGCTTTTCGTTTTCCCACAAGGACATCTGAGTATTGAGCTTTTCTCTTTCCTCGGCAAGTTCTTTGCGAAGCGTCTCAAGTCTGTTTTGACTTAATTGGTCAGTCTCTTTTTTAAGTGCTGCCTCCTCAATCTCAAGCTGAGTTACACGACGCTTAAGTTCATCGATCTCAACAGGCATAGAGTTCATCTCGGTCTTAATAAGAGCGCACGCTTCATCGACAAGATCGATAGCCTTATCCGGCAGAAATCTGTCCGTAATATATCTTGATGAAAGCGTTGCAGCTGCCACCAATGCGTTATCAAGTATCTTTACATGATGGAAGTTTTCATAACGCTCCTTAAGTCCACGAAGGATCGAAATAGTATCCTCAACGGAAGGCTCGTCAACATATACAGGCTGGAAACGACGTTCCAAAGCAGCATCCTTTTCTATATATTCACGATATTCATCGAGCGTGGTGGCACCTATACAGTGAAGTTCACCTCTTGCGAGCATAGGTTTTAACATATTTCCGGCGTCAAGCGCACCGTCTGTCTTACCCGCGCCTACGATTGTGTGCAACTCATCAATAAACAGTATGATCTCACCGTTAGATTTCTTTATTTCTTCCAGAACAGCTTTCAAACGTTCCTCAAACTCGCCTCTGTACTTTGCACCTGCGATCAAAGAACCGATCTCAAGAGAGAACAGTTTCTTGTCTTTAAGACCTTCCGGAACATCACCGCTCACTATTCTTCTTGCAAGCCCTTCAACAACTGCGGTTTTACCTACACCGGGTTCACCGATCAAAACAGGGTTATTCTTACTCTTTCTCGAAAGTATCTGGATGATGCTTCTTATCTCACTGTCACGACCGATAACGGGATCGAGTTTATTGTTTCTCGCATCTTCCGTAAGATCTCGGCCATACTTATTAAGAGTATCGTAAGTACTCTCGGGGTTATCGCTCGTAACTCTCTGGTTGCCTCTTACTTCTGACAAAGCCTTTAAGAAACGTTCCTTTGTGAGTCCATACTCACCTAGCAGTTTCTTCATGGTAGGACTCTGATTATTAAGTATAGAAAGGAAAAGGTGCTCTACCGATACATAATCGTCACCCATCGCCTTCGCTTCATCTTCAGCAAATGTAAGCGCCTTATTAAGATATTCGCCAACATAAGGCTGTCCGCCCTGTACTTTGGGCTTCTTGGAAATCTCTTCGTTAACACGGTTAATAAAGTGCTCCGTGTTGATACCCATCTTTTCTATAAGATTAAGAATAAGGCTGTCGTCTATACGTAAAAGTCCCATCAAAAGATGTTCTTCAGTAAGTTCCTGGTTACCGAACTCCATTGCGACTTTTTCGCATTCCTGAACAGCTTCGGTTGATTTTTGTGTAAATCTTGAAATGTTCATTATCCGGGACCTCCTTCCCCTTTATTGTTCTATA
>JAILEQ010000164.1 GCA_024687305.1 Lachnospiraceae bacterium
TCCTCTTCGATCACTGAAACATTGAAAGAATAGGCTTTTTCAAGCACACCGTTTTGCTTTCTCAAAACGGACAGACGCCTGATGAGGCGGTTTCTTTTTACCAGATAGTATGCAAAAAGAAAACACGCAAAACAAACCGCACATAAAGCTATCACCCACAGCGTGTTGTTATGCTTGACACCTGGTGCGAGCGGAGCGTCCTCATCTTCCAAAACGATGAGCGTATATTCACTTGACAAAAGTGCCGCGATCTTTGAATTTATCCATAAAATTGCGGTATCCATAATATTCATCACAGTGTTCATCACACATCTCCCAACAACATATAAGACACCCCAAGGTCAAAAAACGGTTCATTTTAAATCAGATTTTTTTATTCTTTATCAAAATATTGTTATGAAAAACCCCGTAAATATGCGGGTTTCACGGTTGTAATATATCTTCAGTTGTTATATAATCTCATTTGAGTGTTATTGGTGGCATTCAAGAAAAGGGGAATTTAATATGGATAACCGGCATGAATACATAGCCGGACTTGTAGTAAAGGTTCTGAACGGTGACCAAAGTGCGTTCGCGGAGCTTTATTCCATGACGTGCGACAAAGTCTTTGCGTACACCGGTCGCTATTTAAGGGATGAGTTTCTTGCAGAGGACGCCGTTCAGGAGATCTACATTCTGGCGTACAAAAACATCCAAAAACTTAACGATCCTTCGCTTTTCGTGGCATGGCTCAATCAGATAAGCTTCAGAGTGTGCTATGACATAGACAAAAAGAGAAAGGGCGAAGATACAGACGTTAACTCGGAACTTTTAAGCGAAGTTGTGGGTACGGACAGTTTTTCCAATCCCGAAGAGACCGTTGCCAACAACGATGAGTATTTTCGCTTAAACGACGCTCTTAACAGACTATCCCCCTCTGACAGACAATTCATTACTTTAAGATATTACAAAAACAAAAAAATCGATGATATCGCCGAAATGACGGGGCTTTCGAAAAGTACCGTCAAAAGACATATCAACACTGCAGTTGAAAAATTGCGCCTTGAGTTTGGCGTGGTCGTGAGGTGATATTATGGGTAAAGACATTAAACGCGAAGACAGAGCGTTAGATAATATATTGAAAGCCATTGACGCCGATCCCGTAAAGATTCCTTTCACGGTTAAGCTTAAACAATGGTTCATAAAACTTATATCAAATAAAAAATTCGCGGTCGCGGTCAAAGCAGTCCCGATACTTGTTCTGATACTATTGCTTATTCATACGTTCTTTTCCATATCGAAGATCGGAAACAGGAACCTTGCAATAAGAGAACACCATGTGGAAGACGGATACCTCTACATTACGGTCGATAAGGCTTCGATCGACGCCGAGCGTTCTTTCATGGAATCGACGGAAGGCGAGACCGTCCTTAAGCCCACCGTGAAAGGTATAAGAGAAAACATTGCCGTTTTCAAATTTGACGGTAATTCGTATAATATATACTTGTATTCTACCGACGGAAGAACACTTCAGCTTCTGATCGACGGGAAATAGTACTCAAGGATCATCATCACTATGGAGAGAACCGGACGCAAAACAGCATATTTGTCTTTGCTCTTGGGTGCCTCAATGCTTTTTGCGGCATGCAACAGTACTCCCCCCATGCCTGTTGACGATGCTCCGGTTAAAACCAATCCCGTTTCGATAACCGAAGATTCAAGCGTTCCCGCCGCTTCAAGCGTAGATCCCGACAAGCCGTTAAGAGACCCCACACCGGTATGTCTTACATGCGAAGCCCCGGGCACTCTTACAGACGGCAACGAATATGTCGAGATCGATTATTCAAACAATTCCGATGGCTATGTGATGGTAAACTACCTTGGCGAATGCGTTAAAGTCAAGCTTCAGATCACAGGCCCCGATCAGGTCACTTACACTTACAATCTTTCAAACGGCTATGTCGCTTTCCCTTTAAGTTCGGGACCCGGCGAATATACGATAAACGTAGCCGAGAACATCATAGATTCCAAATACAGTCTTGTGTTCGGAGGAACTTATTCTTTTGATGAGATATCCGAGTTTGGTCCGTATCTTCATCCGAATCAATACGTTTCTTTCGACTCCACCAAGAAAACGGTCGCAAAAGGCGTAGAACTGGCAACCGGCTGCTATGATGAGATCGGTGTCATTACCAACGTATACGATTACATAGTAAAGAACATCACCTACGATTACGATAAAGCCGAGACCGTTCCGAGCGGATACTTAAGTGACGTCGATTCGACGCTCACTTCCGGCACAGGAATCTGCCTCGATTACGCAGCTGTCATGTGTACGATGTTACGCTCGCAGCAGATACCCACAAAGCTCGAAGTCGGTTACGTGGGACAGGATATGGTCTATCACGCATGGATAAGCATTTACGTCGAAGACGTGGGCTGGCTTAACGGCATCATCCAGTTTAACGGAAAAGAATGGTCGCTCGTCGATCCGACGTTCGGCTCAAATATGTCGGATAAATCACTTAAGAGTTTTATAGGCGACGGAACGAACTACTCCGTCAAGTACGCTTATTGATCTAGGAGAAAGAAAATGGCAAAGCAAAGAAAATTATCAAGTGAAGAACTCGCTGCATTCTGCTCACAGTTTGCGATGCTTACTCATGCGGCCATAACGCCTCTTGAGAGCATACGTATACTTCTTTCGGATACCAAAGACGAAGGAGCGAGAGCACTTCTTTTAAGTTTGAACGAATCCATCAGTAACGGTGATTCTTTGTATGAAGCGATGGAAAAGACCGGTGTGTTCCCTCCTTACGTTTTGAATACGATAAAGCTCGGTGAACAATCGGGATCGACCGATGACATCTTAAACTCTCTTGCAAACTACTACGAAAGAGAAGTCAGCATAAAAGAAAGCATAAAAAGCGCCATCACATACCCCGTCGTGATGATCTTCATGATGGTGGTCGTAATACTTGTACTCATCACGAAAGTACTTCCGATCTTTAATCAGGTCTTCATACAGCTCGGATCGGAAATGACGGGATTTGCCTCTTCGCTTCTTAAGATGGGTAACGGACTTAACACATACAGTCTCGGTATAATAATATTCCTGGTACTGTGCCTGGGGCTTTACATCTTCTTTTCCAAAACCGGCGCAGGCAAAAAAGCGGGAATGAAATTCCTTGCATGGTTTTTCCTTACTAAGAGTTTTTACGAAGACGTCGCCATACAGCGCTTTGCAGGCGGAATGTCACTTGTCTTAAGAGCAGGTCTTGACACTTACAAAGGTCTCGATATGGTCAAAGAACTTGTCGAGCACAAAAAGACACAGGCAAGGATCGATGTATGCCGTCAGTCGATAAAGGAACAGGCAAGCTTTCCCGAAGCCATCAAGGAAGCGGGATTTTTCACCAACCTTAACAACCGCCTCATCGAAGTAGGTTTCAGAAGCGGTCAGGGCGATGAAGTCATGAATAAGATCGCAGATGAATACAGTGAAAGAAGCGAGAAGAAAATGAACGAGATCATATCGGTCATCGAACCTACTTTGGTAATAATACTATCGGTCATCGTAGGTCTCATTCTTTTGTCGGTTATTTTACCTCTTATGGGAATTTTGTCCAACATCGGATAAGAAAGGTTTTTCATGGCACGTTTTAACTACGGAGTAGACAGATCGCTCAAAAACAGAATAAATTCCGGAAGCATTTCGATCATCATTTTCTTTGTGCTGATCTTTGTTTTCATGTTCGCGATCGCAGGCATCTCCGATTCAACGACCGAGCGTCAGCAGGCTGCTCTTGAAAACGCCATAAACAAGAGCATAGTCAACTGTTATTGCGTTGAAGGAACGTACCCTCCGAGTCTTTCGTACCTTACCGAACACTACGGACTTATTTACGATAAAGATCTGTTTTTTGTAGACTATCAGGCCATCGGAGCGAACATCTTCCCCGATGTGACCGTGATAAGAAAGGAACCTTAACTTGGATAAGCAGAGAAAGCATTCAGTCGACATATTGTTTGTGATCACTTTGTTTGTTGTGTTCGCAATTTCCGTTCTCATGCTTACGGGCACGGGTGCCGGAGTCTACCGGAATATCGTCGACGATATGGACAACAACTACGATTCTCGAACTGCGGGCACATATCTGTTTAACCGTATTCACAGAGCCGATGAGCACGGCAACGTTACAGTCGGTGACTTTAACGGTGAAAACGCGATACTCATGCTCGAAGAGATAGACAACATAACTTACTGCACTTACCTTTATTACCATGAAGGTAACCTCATGGAGCTCTTTACCCGTTACGGACAGGACATCGATCCAAGCTACGGTAACGCGATAATCGCTCTTGAAGATTACAGTGTCACTCAGGTTACGGACACTCTTTACAGGTTCGACTTTACCACAAAGAAAGGGGAAAGCAGCTCGCTTTACGTTCATACACATTCGAGCGGCAGAGAAGGTCTATGAAAAAATCAAAAACCGCCCTCTTTCTGATGGAAATGATAGTGATCATGTTCTTCTTCTCACTTACGGCGGCGGTATGCATAAGAGTATTCGTTAAAGCGCATCTTGTTGGCAGAGACACCAAGGAGCTTAACAATGCCGTGCTGATAGCAGAAAATGCCGGAGAACTCTTTTATGAGTACGGAGAAGACTTTAAAGACCACGAAAACGAAGTAATGGAAAATCTTCCCGAAGGTTACAGTGTGGAGCTTGTGACAACGGATGACGGCGATTTCATCTATCTTGATTTTGCCTACTATTCACCCGACAAAAAAGATCCCGTTTATACTCTTAAGTGCAAAAAGAACAAACAGGAGGTAAGCGGCAGATGAGTACAAAGAAACAATCCTTTAACTTAAACGTCGGTACTTCCTCGATATTGTTCATCTTTGTGATCCTTACGTTAATATCGTTTGCCGTTCTTTCTTTGGTGAGCGCACTTACGGATTACAGACTTTCAAACGACGTCGCGAACAATACAACACATTACTACGAAGCGTCGGGAATGCTTGAAGAGCAGATCTCCGAAGTGGACAAGAACCTAAAAGCCGTTTACGATACGGGAATATCCAGAGCGGGTTATTTTGAACAGGTCGGAAACGAAAGATCGTTTGCTTATCCCATATCGGATCTGCAATTTTTAAATGCGACGATCAAGATACTCTACCCCGAAAACGAAGGCGATCCGTTCTACGAGATCACTTCCTGGATGGTAGTTACTACAGGCTCGATCGAATATGACGATACGATACATGTATTTCATTGATTATATAAGGACAGGTTAGTCACCTGTCCTTTTTGTTCTCCAATAAAAAACGGATAGGCCCAAAGCCTATCCGCTTCTTTTACTTATTCTTCAGTTTCAACCACTTCTTCGGCATCCATGATCTCTTCCGTGAATTCAACAGCTGCTTCTGCTTCTTCTGCCGCATCCACCGTATCTTCATTGCCTTCTGCCTCAGAATTGCCGTTCTTATCGGCATTCCTGATAGCTTCCTGTAATTCGTTGAACCTTGCGTCTGAGCTTAACTGTACGTCTCTGTAACGCTTCATACCCGTACCTGCGGGGATGAGCTTACCTAAGATAACGTTCTCTTTAAGACCGATAAGGTTATCGATCTTGCCCTTGATGGCAGCTTCGGTAAGAACCTTTGTGGTCTCCTGGAATGATGCTGCGGAAAGGAACGATTCGGTAGCAAGTGCGGATTTCGTGATACCAAGGATGATACGCGATCCGGTTGCAGGCTCTTTTCCTTCTTTCTCAAGTGCTTCGTTCATATCTTCGAAATCAAGGAAGTCAACAAGTGTTCCGGGTAAGAAATCGGAATCTCCGTTGTTCTCGATACGAACTTTCTTAAGCATCTGACGTACGATGACTTCGATATGCTTGTCGTTGATATCAACACCCTGGAGTCTGTATACACGCTGTACTTCACGGAGCATGTAGTCCTGAACTGCCATGATACCCTTAACCTTAAGAAGGTCATGAGGGTTGATGGAACCTTCGGTAAGAACGTCGCCGGCTGCAAGCACTTCGCCGTCCGTAACCTTTATACGTGAACCGTAAGGAATAAGGTATGCCTTTGATTCACCGGTCTCTTCGTTGTTGATTACAACTTCTCTCTTCTTCTTTGTATCTTTGATCTCTACGGTACCGCCAAACTCAGCGATGATCGCAAGTCCCTTAGGCTTTCTTGCCTCGAAAAGTTCTTCGACACGGGGAAGACCCTGGGTGATATCGTCACCGGCAACACCGCCGGCATGGAAGGTTCTCATGGTAAGCTGTGTACCGGGTTCACCGATCGACTGAGCGGCGATGATACCTACTGCCTCACCTACCTGAACTGCTTCACCCGTTGCCATGTTGGCACCGTAACATTTAGCACAAATACCGTTGTGTGAGCGGCAGCAAAGAATGTTACGAACCTTGATGCGAGCCTTGGGATTGAGGTTGCCCTCATCATCAACTACTGCGTTTCCGTTAACGTCAACGCCTTCGCTCATGATCTTAGCGGCACGTGCGGGGTTGATCATATGATTCTTTTTGCAGATAACTTCTCCGCTCTTAGAAAGGATGTCCTCAGCCGCATAACGACCCTGGATACGATCCTTTAAGCCTTCGATGGTCTCTTTACCGTCCATGAAAGCGTATACTTCCATTCCGGGTATCTCGTCCTTGCCTTCCGCGCAGTCGATCTCACGGATGATAAGTTCCTGTGAAACGTCAACCATACGACGGGTAAGGTAACCTGAGTCGGCCGTTCTGATAGCCGTATCGGAAAGACCTTTACGTGCACCGTGTGCAGACATGAAGTATTCCAAAACGTCAAGACCTTCACGGAAGTTTGACTTGATGGGAAGTTCGATCGTTTTACCGGTCGTATCGGCCATAAGTCCACGCATGCCGGCCAGCTGTTTGATCTGCTGGTTGGAACCACGGGCACCGGAGTCAGCCATCATGAATATGTTGTTGTATTTATCAAGACCGTCGAGAAGGTCTTTGGTAAGTTTTGCATCTGTAGCGTTCCATGTCTCGATTACCGCACGGCTTCTTTCTTCGTCGGTAATAAGACCACGCTTGTAGTTTCTGAATATCTTGTCAACGGTCTGCTGAGCTTCTTCCAAAAGCTGAGGCTTGGAAGCGGGCACTGTCATATCCGAAATTGAAACGGTCATGGCTGCGATCGTTGAGTAGTGATATCCGGTAGACTTGATAAGGTCAAGAACTTCGGCGGTAACGCTTGCACCGTGGATGTTGATGACTTTCTCAAGTATCTGTCTTAACTGCTTTCTTCCGACATGGAAGTCTATTTCAAGAACGAGAGCGTTCTTTTTCTTTGTTCTGTCAACGTAACCAAGATCCTGAGGAATGATCTCGTTGAAGAGTAAACGTCCGAGCGTAGTCTCGATAAATCCTTCGATAATGCTTCCGTCTTTCCACTCTGTGCTTCTCTTTACAAAGATGTGCTGGTGAAGAGTGATCTCACCGTTCTCATGTGCAAGCAAAGCATCGTCCATGGAGTTAAAGTATCTGCCGAGGATATCTACGAAACGGCAAACGACTCTACGATCTCTTTCGGGATCGACACAAACCTTGATGATCGAGTTTCTGTCAAGTCTGACACCCTTGATGGCATCGACTGCTGCCTTGGCTGCATCGGCGTCTTTACCCGCAACGGCCTTTTCAACTTTCTTGCGATAGTCTTCAAATGCCTTCTTTGCAGCATCAACGGAATCGTACTCGGCAACGATATTGTCGGTAAACTCGGGGCTTGTGTTATTTACATATTTGTGCATTGTCAGATAGTAAATACCCAAAACCATATCCTGTGTGGGTACGGCTACGGGGCCACCGTCCGAAGGCTTTAAGAGGTTGTTGGGAGAAAGAAGAAGGAATCTGCATTCTGCCTGAGCCTCTACGCTAAGGGGAAGGTGCACAGCCATCTGGTCACCGTCGAAGTCGGCGTTGAAAGCGGTACATACAAGGGGATGAAGCTTGATAGCCTTACCCTCTACAAGTACGGGCTCGAAAGCCTGGATACCGAGTCTGTGAAGTGTAGGAGCACGGTTGAGCATA
>JAILEQ010000186.1 GCA_024687305.1 Lachnospiraceae bacterium
AGAGTAGTATTAAATTCCTGAATTGAATGATTTAATACTACGCCGGCGCGAAATATCGGCCTCCCCCAAGGGGAAAAAGAGCCTAACCGTAGTATTAAATTCCTGATTTCAACGATTTGATACTACACAGGCGTAAAATCGGCCTATATAGTGAGAAAAAAGAATTTTTGAACCAAGGAGACTGTCCCCCTTGGTTCATTTTGGTTTTACTGAATTTCAATTGCGATATATTCGTAGGTCACTTCGGTGTCAAGATTCCATTCATCAGATTCCGAAAACTTGGAATAAATGTGTTCCGCTGTCGTATTACCGTTTTCGTCATATTCATATTCGGTGTACTGCCAATATGAGGGAGTGACTGTTCCGGAGTATGTGATGGTGGTGCCTTCGTCGCTAGTCGTGCTAGTGCTGTCGGAGTAGTAATTTGTGATGTATGTTTTGCCGTCCTTATATTCATACGTGGTGTAGGAACTGTAGCCGGTGTAATTTTCGCTCTCTACATAATCGGATTTGTCAGCAGAAAAAACACGTCTGTTTTGATCGTCATATTCGATATAGCTTTCAGAATAATATGTCTGGTTGCCGTCTTTGTCATAGTTGTATGACTTTGAAACGTTGCCGTATTCATCATATTCGGTTACGACCTTGAACTGAAGTACATCGTTTCCGTCATATGCAATCCATTCGGATGAAGAACCGTCCTCGGAAGAGGTATGAATGTTCTTACTGTTGACATTTCCTTCGTAATCGTAGCCGATGGACTCATAATCAAGGAATCGGCCGGTGTCGCTGATCCTGCTCACGGTCGATTCTCCGATGAGATTTTCGTCCTGATCGTAATTAAACTCGTGAGCCGTAAGTCCTTTTTCATCATACTCTATTCTTTCATCATAATAAAAAGTGAAAGAGTCTGTTATGATCCTGCTTGGAAGATATTTGATCACGGGTTCGGCCTGTTCTTCCGGAACCGACTCGGTCTCGACTTCATCAGCACTAACAGTTGTTGATGTTTCGGTTTCAGGGATTGTGCTGGGTGATGCAACTTCGTCATTCGCTGCCGAAGAACCGCAGGCGCAAAGGCATAAGAGCATTGCGGATAAAACAGATAATAAAAGTCTTTTTTTCATATTTGTCTGCGATCAAAATATATAGATCGCGCCTCCGTTTTATTTTACCCCATTTCCAAATGCACCGGTAAAAGACAATTTACTACCAAATCCGAATATCGTCAAACTAATCTTGCACCAAGGGGACGGTGGTGATAGTTCATTTTTTGATAAGTCAGAAACCTGCCTAATAATATAGTAAATGAAAAATGTATCGACAGTTATATTTGATGTGATACAATGCATTAAGAAATGGCGTCAGCCTATTGGAGGTGCTTGGTAAACATTGGGAAATATAAGTATTAGAGATGTACAAATAAGTGATGCCCCGAGATTGGCGGAAATTTATTCATACTATGTTGAGAACACGGCGGTTTCATTCGAATATAATGCTCCTACGGCAGATGAATTTGTGAAGCGTATAGAGCATACAACAGAGAAATATCCGTATCTGGTCTGCATAGATGGTGGAAAAGTGGTCGGCTATGCTTATGCCGGCGAATACAGCACAAGACAGGCATATGACTGGACGACTACCACTTCGATCTACGTTGATAAAGAGTATCGTAGGAAGGGGATAGGAACGCTTCTTTATGCCGAATTGGAGAAAAGGCTAAAAGAGCAGGGAATTGTTAATCTGTTGGCGGGAGTGGCTACGTGCGAAGAGGAGGATGAGTATCTTACGCACGACAGCAGCAAGTTTCATGTCTGCAAAGGCTATACGCAGGTGGCTCATATGAAGTCCGTGGGCAAGAAATTTGACAGATGGTATGACCTTTTGTGGTATCAGAAGAGATTGTAAATGTGTTATCCTAAATAAAAGGTAAAAGGAGGATCCACATGAAAAAAGTCGCAGTTATTTGGTCTAGTCCCAACAAAGATGGCCTTACGGCATCGGCGAAAAGCCAGTTCGTGTCCGGATTAAAGGAAGCCGGCGCAGAAGTGACGGAAATACAGTTAAATAAAAAGAAAATAGATCACTGCCGTGCATGCGGCGACGGTTGGGGCACATGCAGACTAAACGGAGCCTGTGTCATACAAGATGACTTTGCGGAAATATATCAAACACTTGCGGAAGCTGACGGTATCGTATGGATAAGCGCGGTATATTGGTCGGATATGACAGAAGCATTTAAAGCGTTCTTTGACAGACTCAGAAGATGCGATGCGATAAAAAATCATCTGCTTGCCGATAAACGTTGTGTTCTGATCGCATGTGCGGGCGGAACGGGTCGCGGCACGCTTGAATGCATGACGCAATTTGAACGAGGCCTTACACACATGGGAATGAGAGTATACGACCGAATTTCTGTAGTGCGCTACAACGCAGGATATATCGTTCCCGCACTTGCCAATGCAGGCAGAACGTATGCCGAGACTCTGGAAACAGGGTTTGATATGTATTATTAAATTTCACCTTTTGGGTGTAATGGGTTGTCGGTATATAAATATGAGTGTTAATTTTACGGATAATTTTAAGATAAGTTCTATGCAGGATCTCATGGATCTGATCGATGAGGTGGGATTCGTTCCGTTTTTTGCCAATGAGATCAAGGGCTTTTCGATAGAAGAACACATCGGGCGCGGATGCTGGTACAACGACGGTGATAACGGTTTCTGGCCCGCATGGGAATGGAAGGGGCCGGTCATCAACGAGATGAAGTGTGCCTACGGAAAGTTCCTTAAAAACAAGGCGATGTACGTAAGTTCAAAGTGGTTTCCGGATTTTGCAAACTTCAGAAGAGACGGTTACGATTTTGATGCAAGGTTCGACGACGGATTGGCTTCTTTTTACGACAAAGAATTGTTTGAACTTTTGGATGCAAACGCACCGATCATGTCCAAGGCGCTTAAAAAGGCCGGCGGATACGGTAAGAACGGTCGCAAAGGCTTCGATACCATGATCACCAGACTTCAGAAACAATGCTATGTCATCACAAGTGATTTTCGCTATGAGACCGACAAGTTCGGAAATGCCTACGGCTGGGGCGTGGCAGAGTATTCAACGCCCGAGAAGTTTATGGGAAAAAAGTTTTACGATGCGGTATACAAGCGCACCCCCGAGGAGTCGTACACCGGAGTGGTAAAACAGTTTTCAAAGATTTTGCCAAACGCCGACCGAAGCGAGATCGAAAAAATACTTAAATAGATAAAGATTGCCCGTGGACGCAGTGCGCTCACGGGTTTTTAACTTTGCAAGATAATACAAATAGAGATTACCGATTATACGCAGTAAAAAAGTTTCGACAAAAACGACAATGCATTGTTGTTTTTGTCGAGAAAAGAAGACTTGACATATTAGATTGTACACAATATAATATGATAAAATCTAAATGAGAATAAATTCCCACAATTCAGGGGACATAATAAGAAACATGAGGCAAGATATCATGAAAGAAATATCAATCATAAAGAAGACGGTCAGTCTTGTTTTAAAAGCGATAGTTATTATTTCCGCGATCATCGGAACGGTTTTGAGTTATTTTGGCGGCCGAAACGGATTTATGAGCGGCACAAAAGTGTTCATGTTCTTTACGATCCAGTCAAACATTCTTATAGCGATCGTCAGTGCCATCGGAGTATGCATAGTGTTGAAAGGACTCGATATTCATAATTTCGCAAAAGCTTGGTACGTGATCAAATTAGTCGGGACAGTCTCCATTACTCTTACCGGTGTGGTATTTGTTTTTGTACTGGCACCCACGCTCGGAGCCGAAGCTTGGAATATCCACAACATATTAACTCACGTGGTAGTTCCACTCGCAGCGATCGTTGATTTCTTTGTAATCAGCGGTGTAACCCGCATTAAAAAGATAAACGTGCTGTTTGTACTGATTCCCCCGATCCTTTACGCAATATACGCCGGAATCGGATTTGCAAAGGGTTGGATTTTTGTTGAAGAGTTTAATCTAAATTATCCCTATTTCTTTTTAAACTGGGGAAGTCCGGCAGGCGCCTGGGGGTTTTCAAAAGAACTTCCCTTCATGGGATGTGCATGGTGGATACTTGCGATCTTTTTCTTTTTGCTGGTGATCGGATGTATTTATCTGGCTATAGCGGACCGCATAGAGCGCAGATCTTACAGGGACGATTTACGATAAAGAAAAAATATCAGTTTTATCTTGAAACAGAAAATGATTACGGGTCTATCCCGCTTAACAAATAGCATTATTTCCAAAGGAGGAAACAAAATGACATACGCAGTTAGATATTATACAAAAACGGGTAATACCAGGAAACTTGCCGAAGCGGTAGCCGAAGAGCTTGGAGTTGAGGCACTTCCCATTAACGAGCCTGTGGAAGAGACCGTTGACTTTCTTTTTCTCGGAAATTCATACTATGCATTTAACATAGATTCCGAGGTTAAGCAGTTTGTGGCAGGTCTTGATAAGAATAAAGTCGGCAAGATCGTAAACTTCGGTTCCGCTGCAATGCTTAACTCAACCTACAAAAAAGTTAAGGCCGAGGCCGACAAAGTCGGTATTGCCATGGACGACAAAGAGTTTCACTGCAAAGGTGAGTTCAAAGGCGTTCACAAGGGAAGACCCAACGAGGAAGATCTAAAAGCAGTTCGCGAATTTGCAAAACAATACAAATAGAAATTGATCAAAAAAAGCTTCAGCCCTTTCGGGTTGAAGCTTTTTTACATAATCGATTTTTATCAATCTTTTATTTCGGTAAAGCATGCTATTGTAACATTGCCGTTTTGGGGAGCCGCATTAATAAAGTTAAGTGCATTCTCGGCTTCTTCAAGTCTTAACAATTCTTCAATCTCAGAGGGTTTTAGGGGCGAAATATACGGTTATTATGGATAGTATAAAAAGAAATGTGGTAATATCATATTGGTAAAAGTTATGATCACGGGAGGTTTACATGGAAAAATCAAAGGTTTACTTTACTGACTTTAGAACGTCGCTTGGAACAAGTCTGACGGCCAAACTGCAGAAGCTTATCCGCATGGCTGGTATAGGTTCGATAGACATGAACGGAAAGTTTGTGGCTATTAAGATGCATTTCGGAGAATTGGGAAATCTGGCGTATTTAAGGCCTAATTATGCAAAGGCGGTTGCCGATGTCGTAAAGGATTTGGGAGGACTTCCCTTTTTGACCGATTGTAACACTCTTTATCCGGGCAGCAGAAAACATGCGCTTGAGCATTTGGACTGCGCAAACATCAACGGATTTAATACCGTTACGACCGGATGTCAGATTATAATTGCCGACGGACTTAAAGGAACGGACGATATAGCCGTTCCCGTCGTTAACGGTGAATATTGCAAAGAAGCGTATATCGGGCGCGCCGTAATGGATGCGGATATTTTCATATCCTTAAATCACTTTAAAGGTCACGAGATGGCGGGCTTTGGCGGTGCCATCAAAAACATCGGTATGGGATGCGGAAGCCGTGCGGGTAAAATGCAGCAGCATAACAGCGGACAGCCTCATGTCATCACAGATAAATGCAAAGGATGCAGAAGGTGTGCGCGCGAGTGCGGTTCCGATGCCATCGTATATGAGGGCAATAAGGCACGCATAGACAAAGAAAAATGTAAGGGATGCGGTCGTTGTATCGGCGCGTGTTCTTTTGATGCTATTGAAAATGATAACTGGAATGCTCCTCAGCTTTTAGGGTGTAAGATGGCAGAATATACTTCCGCAGTCATCACCGGAAGACCGCATTTCCATATCAGCCTGATAACCGACGTATCACCCAACTGTGACTGTCACAGCGAAAACGATGCGCCGATATTGCCCGATATAGGCATGCTGGCTTCTTTTGACCCCGTTGCACTGGATCAAGCCTGCGTGGATCTTTGCTCCAAAGCGGAACCTATCAGAAACAGCCAGCTTGGAGATAATATGGCAAGTGAACATTTCCACGATCACGGTGATGTATGGCACAACTCCAATCCCAATGTTTCGTGGGCTGAAACGTTGGAACATTCGGAGAAGATCGGAATAGGTACGAGAGAATACGAGCTTATTACTATGAAATAGAAATTAATAGGGAATAAATATGGGATTATTTAAAAGCAAAGCCGAAAGAGAACTTGACACGATCATCATAAGGTTGCAGATGAACATGTCGAACAATTATAAGGATAATGCGCAGGATAACCTTAAAGAGCTGGAGACTGCCCTTGAGGAAATGCGTAATTCAGGTAATGTAAAACAGGCCGTGCTCGATAAGTACGAATCGATCATCGGTGTGTACAAAGAAAAAATGAAAGACTTTCGTCATAAGGACCAGAAACCTTATTGGCATTGAATGAGGTGAAAAATGGAGACATTTTATTACATCGTTGAGAGTATCGAATCGGACTATGCAAATCTTCGAAGAACGGACATACAATCCGATGACCTTAAGCTGGTGGCGAGAGCGCTTCTTCCTGCCGAGATCATGGAAGGCACCAGACTAAAGTATGAATTTATGCAATATTCGATCATAAACGATTAGGATTCAGGTAATGAAAACATCGGACTTAAAAACCGAAAAGAAAACGGGGAAACTGTACGACATACATTGTCCGTCGTGCGGTGCTCCCGCATATTATGACATAAGAAAACACTTCTATAATTGCAGTTACTGCGGGAACAGTGTCGGAATAGACAAGGCTAAGAGCGAACATAAAGGATTCCGAGAGATAAGTCGGAAGAAAATCAAAGAATCCGCTAAACAGTTTGATTTAAAGAAGGCTGTCTGCACAGGCTGCGGTGCACAGATTGTCTTCGACAGCGGTGAGGCCGTCGCGAACTGTTCTTTTTGCGGAAGGTCCCTTGTAAGAAGCAATTTTGTTAAAACAGACATCATACCCGAGTTTATAGTTCCCTTTGACATAACCGAAGAGGAAGCAAAGGATGTTCTGGCCGGATGGTGCAATGAAAACAGACGCAAAAAAGAGGCTCGTGCCATACGAAAAAAGCTCGATGATCTAAAAGGCTTTTATCTTCCGTACGAGCTGGTCAGAGGACCTGTGAAATGCAGTGTTTTTCGTATATACGGCGGAAGCGTATACGACTGTGAAGGCTTTGTGGACAGAGTGTTTGTTAACTGTTCCGGTAAGCTTGATAACAGGCTTCTTGATGCTATGGAACCCTATAATCTTGATGAAATGCGAGAATTTGATTTCGCTTATGTTGCAGGACATCGGGTAAAGACAGCCGATATCTCGGGAGATGAACTTATAAGGCGTATAGATCTCGAGGTCGGAGAAGATTATAAACCTGTGATCAGAAAGATCATGGAAACCAAGGCTGTGGGAGTTAAGGCTGATTCCGACGACGTACTTCGGATGCCGGTTCTTTTGCCGGTATATTTTCTTTCTTTTGACGGATACATGGCGGCGGTTAACGGACAAACGGGCAAGGTCAGCGTGAGAGCATATAAGGATTCGAAATATCTGATCCTTCCCTGGTGGTTAAAGGCAATTCTTGCGACTGTAGCGGGAACTGCGGGCGTGGCCCTCGGAATGTTTATATTCGGAGCAGAGAAAGATTTAATATTGGGAGCCACAGGGTGTCTTGCGCTGGTTCTCGTATTTGTTTTCTTCACTGCGTATATTCAGCAAAAAGAAGAAAGTTACGGTCTGGAATATTATCGCAAGATATTTACTTCCAAGGGTGGGGCTTATATACGTGAGGGCAGTCGGCTCGTACAGTCAAAGGAAGAAAGGGTAAAACCCGTAACTAAGCCCGTATTTTACATGAATATAAACGGACGAAAGCAGGAAGTTGAACTTAAATTCACATCTGTCTTAAGAGTGATACGGGCTTTTGCGTTGATGCTGGGAATAGTTTTTCTTCCCGTCATTCTTGCTCTTTTCATAAACGGCTTTAACTTTTCATTACTCAATCTTGGCGGTTCCGCAGTGTGGTTTTGCATAGCAGTGCCGCTTGCACCGGTATTTATGATCAAATACGGCAGGATGGATATATATGACAATCCGTGGATTTATCTTATCGGGGAGAACGGTAAAAAGAAACATTACAGACCAAAACGCGATTCTAAGGAAGTTCAAAACAATATCGAATTCATAAAAGAGTGGTTTAAACCTCCGCTTCTTTGGCTGACCTTGGTCTTACTGTTTTTGTTTGGCACGATGGTCTATCTGACTGCCTTTGGCTTTATAGAATAAATTTTGGCCCGGTGGGACGGTGGTGTTG
>JAILEQ010000188.1 GCA_024687305.1 Lachnospiraceae bacterium
TAAAACAAAGACCGCTATGGGCGGAAGACTTTTAAGAAGTTATATCGAACAACCTTTGCTTGATAAAGAAATCATGAACCATCGACTTGATCTTATCGAAGAATTATCGGGCAATATTGTTGCAAGAGACGAAATAAGAGAATATCTGAACAGCGTGTACGATCTGGAAAGGCTTCTCGGGCGCATTACATACAAAACTGCGAACGCAAGAGATCTTATAGCATTTAAGAATTCGCTTTACCTGCTTCCTCACATAAAATCTTTACTTAAAGAGTTTGATTCGCATCTTGCCGTTGAGATCGAAGAAGAACTCGACGATCTCGGTGACATATATTCCGATATCGATAAGACAATTACGGAAGAACCTCCCGTATCGGTTAAAGAAGGCGGTATAATCAAGGAAGGTTTTAACGAAGATGTCGACCGATTGAAGAATGCCAAAAATGACGGCAAAAACTGGCTTTTAAAGCTGGAATCCGAAGACAGAGAGCGTACCGGGATAAAGAATCTGAAGATAAAATACAATAAAGTCTTCGGTTATTACTATGAAGTTACCAATTCTTATCTCAATCTTGTACCCGAAGATTATATCAGAAAGCAGACTCTCGTCGGTGCCGAAAGATTCACGACGAACAAATTAAAAGAAATGGAAGACACCATACTCAATGCCGAAGACAAGCTTTTCGGTCTTGAATATGAGATATTCTGCAATCTCAGAGATTCCATAGCTTCAAAAGTATCTCGAATTTATAAGACCAGTAAAGCGATCGCCAAGATCGATGTATTCGCGTCGCTTTCTTATGTTGCCGACAAAAACCATTACGTAAGACCCAAACTTTCCGACGACGGTTTGATAAAGATCACCGACGGAAGACATCCCGTTGTCGAACTTTTGATGGACGGCGGACTGTTTGTTCCGAACAATACACTTCTTGATACGAAAAATAATTGCATATCGATCATAACAGGGCCAAATATGGCCGGTAAATCAACTTATATGCGTCAGGTGGCACTTATAGTACTTATGGCTCAGATAGGCTCCTTTGTGCCCGCAAGAGAGGCCGTGATAGGTATTGCCGACAGAATATTTACAAGAGTGGGCGCATCGGACGATCTTGCCAGCGGACAAAGTACGTTCATGGTTGAAATGAATGAAGTCGCAAATATTCTTCGTAACGCCACGCCCAATTCACTTTTGATTCTCGATGAAATAGGACGCGGAACATCAACATTCGACGGTCTGTCGATTGCCTGGGCCGTAATAGAACACATAAGCAACAAAAAAATACTCGGCGCCAGAACGCTTTTCGCCACCCATTATCATGAACTTACCGAACTGGAAGGAAAGATCGAGAACGTCAACAATTACTGTATAGCAGTAAAAGAAGACGGAGAAAATATTGTATTTTTACGAAAGATAATAAAAGGAGGCGCTGACAGAAGTTACGGTATACAGGTTGCCCGACTCGCCGGTATACCAGAAATAGTCTTAAACAGGGCCAAAGAGATCGCAGATAAAATATCGGATAATGATATTGCCGAAAAGATTCATGATATCGAGGTCAATATCAAAAACAAGCCCGACAGAGCATCCAATAAAAAGGATTATGAAGATATAAATCAGATGTCTTTGTTTGATACGGTTACGGACAAAGATATCATTGACGATCTGCTTTCTTTGGACCTTACCAACATGACTCCGTTGGATGCGCTTAACAATCTGTCAAGACTCCAGAGTAAATTAAACAACAGATGGTAAAGGATCGTTATGAAAGACATTATTGTTTTAGACAGCGAAACAATTGATAAGATCGCAGCCGGAGAGGTCGTGGAACGCCCCGTTAACGTTGTGAAGGAACTATTGGAAAATGCCATTGATTCAACAGCCGACATAATAAGCGTTGAGATCAAAAACGGCGGAACAGACCTGATCAGAGTTACCGATAACGGTATCGGTATTGAGAGTGAACAGGTTAAAACCGCATTCTTAAGACATGCAACGAGTAAACTTACCACGATAAAAGATCTGGAAAGTTTAAAATCTCTCGGTTTCAGAGGAGAGGCTCTTTCAAGCATAAGTGCCGTTTCGAAGTGCGAAATGATAACCAAGACCGAAGATACACTCCTGGGAACACATATAGCCATCGAGGGTTCAAAGCTTAATGTATTTGAAAATATCGGTGCTCCAAAAGGTACTACGGTCATCTCAAGGCAGCTGTTTTACAACACTCCCGCGAGAAAGAAATTCCTTAAATCGCCTCAGGCCGAAGCCGCGGCCGTGGAAGAACTTGTTACGAGGATAGCCCTTTCGCATCCGGACATATCAATAAGTCTGATAGTCAACGGTAAATCCCGTTTTACGACCAACGGAAACGGCAACCTGAAAGATGCGATATATAAGCTGTATGACAAAGAGGTTTATGAAAGACTGTTAAAGGCAGATATGGATACAAACGGAATAAGCGTTACCGGCTATATAGCCCGACCCGAATACAATATGGGCACAAGAGAATGTGAGATATTCTTTGTAAACAAACGTCTTGTAAGCTCCAGAGATCTTTCATATGCGATAGAAGATGGATTTAAGGGCTTTTTGATGCAGCACAGATTTCCTTTCGGCATTTTGTTTATAGATATCGATCCTTCGCTTATAGACGTTAATGTTCATCCCAAAAAGTCCGAAGTCAAATTTTCGGATCATCTGATCGTAAAAAATGCGATAACGGAAGCCGTAAAAAATGCTCTGAAAGAGCCTGAACTTATACCCGTTGTCGAACTTGACTATGAGAGTCAAAGTGACTGTGTTCCGGTCATGTCAAATGAAATAATTGCAGCAGATCCGGGCGATACCGGCCACAATTATGACACCTTTGATCGGAAACCGACGGAAAACTCCGATTTTAGCGACCGAATTGGTCAAAAGTCTGTTGTTTTGGCAAAAGATGACACGAACGACTCCACAATATCTAGTCATATCGAGCCTTTTGAAGTCTCGTTGACGGATGTTGTAAAAACCGACGTGCCTTTAAACATAACTCCCGATATACCCAAGTATAAGCAGGAGAATCTTTTCGAAGACAGGCTTATAGACGACAAACCTTTAAAAGAATACAGGATAATCGGTCAGGTATTTGAAACTTACTGGCTTATCACGTTAAATGACGATCTGTATATAATGGATCAGCATGCCGCACACGAAAAGATCAATTATGAGCATTTTTTGAAAGCATACGAAGAAAAATACAAGGCTCTTACTCAATACATCGATCCCCCGATGCTTATAGGTCTTTCAAATCTTGAGGAGCAGTCATTAAAAGATAATCTTTCCATATTTGAAAAGATCGGCTTTGAGATCGATGAATTCGGAGATAAGAGCATAGCGATACGCGGTGTACCTATGGAACTTTTTTCGAATACGGAAGAAGAGATGTTTAAACGCCTTTTGTTTGAGATACATGAATACGAATCGGTAAAAAATCCTCGTCTCGTACTCGAAAAACTGGCCTCAATGTCATGCAAGGCCGCCATAAAAGGCAATCAGCGCGTATCGGAAGCAGAGATCAAACATATCATGGAAGAACTTATGACGCTCGACAATCCTTACAATTGTCCGCACGGCAGGCCCACTTTGATATGTATCACTAAAACGGAACTCGAAAAGAAATTCAAAAGGATCGTCTGATCAATGAACAAAGAACCTTTGGTTATCATATCCGGGCCGACCGCCTCAGGTAAGTCCGATTTATCGATAAAGCTTGCAAAACTTATCGACGGGGAGATAATTTCCGCCGATTCGATGCAGGTTTACAAAGGCATGGATATCGGTTCGGCAAAGATCACCGAGGACGAGATGTGCGGCGTAAAACACTATCTTATCGATGTTCTCGATCCGAAAGATGACTTCAATATCTATTATTTTAAAGAAGAGGCCAAAAAGGCGTTCGATGAGATAAGAAGCAAAGGAAAGATTCCTATCATCGTAGGAGGAACCGGCTTTTATATTCAGGGATTTTTATATGACATCGATTTTTGTGAAAGCGAAGGCGAGAATTTACCGTTACGTGACGAACTTACGAAAATATCCAAAGAGAAGGGTTCCAAAGCTTTACACGATATGCTGAAAGAGCTCGATCCGAAGGCTGCTGAAGCGATACACGAAAATAATGTTAAAAGAGTTATACGGGCGATCGAGTTTTATAAAGAAACGGGTAAGAGCATAACCGATCACAACGAGGAAATGCGTAAACGGTCATCACCGTACAATTTTGCCTATTTTTGCTTAACACGTAACAGAAAAGATCTATATGAACGTATAGACCGGCGTGTCGATAAGATGATCGAAGAAGGCCTTGTCGAAGAGGTAAAGAGGCTCAAAGAAACCGGACTTTCAAAATACAATCATTCGATGTTGGGCCTTGGTTATAAAGAGATCCTCGATCATTTGGACAAAAAGATTTCACTTGAAGAAGCAATATACATCATAAAGCGTGATACGAGACACTTTGCAAAAAAACAGCTTACTTGGTCAAGAAGAGAAAAAGATGTTATAACTGTTGATCGTGATGACTTCCAGTCGGACGGCGACATTCTTTCTTTCATCACAGGAATTCTTAAAGAAAAGGAAATAATTGGGTAAATAAATGAGCGATATAAGTTTTTCTTTAACGGAATACTATAAAAACTTCGGAATAGAAGACAGTGTTTATAAACTCGGCGAAGAAGTCTTAAACGAATGCAGTGACAGATTTAAAGACATAGATCGGATAAGCGAGTTAAACCAGATAAAGGTTTTGAAAGCGTTTTGTGACAATAAAGTGAGCGAAGCTTGTCTTCTCGGAACATCCGGCTACGGCTACAACGATCTTGGCAGAGAAACACTTGAAAAAGTATATGCAAGCGTATTTAAGACCGAAGACGCTATCGTGCGACCTCAGATAACCTGCGGAACGCATGCTCTTTCCCTGGCTTTATCAGCAAACCTTCGTCCGGGCGACGAGCTTTTAAGCCCTGTAGGAAAACCTTACGATACACTCGAAGAAGTCATCGGAATACGCGAATCAAAAGGATCTTTAAAAGAATATGGCATCAGTTATCGCCAGGTCGATCTTTTAAAAGACGATAAATTCGATCTTGAAGGGATCAAGCAGGCTATAAACGATCGCACAAAGCTTGTAACCATACAAAGATCCAAAGGATATCAGACCAGAAAGTCCTTCTCCGTAAAAGAGATAGCCGAGCTTATCAAATTTATAAAAGATGTAAACCCCGGTCTTAAGGTAATGGTAGATAACTGCTACGGAGAATTTACCGATGTATGCGAACCGTCCGAATTCGGCGCTGACATGACCGTTGGATCGCTCATTAAGAATCCCGGGGGCGGACTTGCGCCCATAGGCGGGTATATAGTCGGAACCAAAGAATGTATCGAAAACATCGCTTACAGACTTACAAGCCCCGGACTCGGAAGAGAAGTGGGCGCTTCTCTCGATACTTTAAAGAGCTTTTATCAGGGATTGTTTCTTTCTCCCACAGTGTCCGCATCGGCTCTTAAAGGCGCCATATTTGCGGCAGGTATATACGAAAAGCTAGGATTTGAATGTGTTCCCGGCTTTAAGGGAGAAAGAAACGATATCATTCAGGCGGTTGCTTTTCACGATCCCAATAAACTCATTACATTCTGTGAGGCTATTCAGGCGGCTTCTCCTATAGATTCGTTTGTAAATCCCGAGCCGTGGGATATGCCCGGCTACGATTCAAAAGTCATCATGGCTGCAGGAACGTTTGTTTCGGGAGCAAGCATAGAACTTTCCGCAGACGGTCCGCTTCGTGAGCCTTATGCGGCTTACTTCCAGGGCGGCATCACCTGGCCCCACGTAAAAATAGGCATTCTTAACACCGTTCAGGCACTTAAGAACAAAGGACTTATAGATATAAAATAAGAGTTTTTTAGTTTAAAAAAATACTCAGTTATGATATTATATAAATTCAGTAACATTACAGTATGAATGGAGATATGAATGAACACTCATTCTTTCGGTATCGATCTTGGTACCAGCAACATTAAAATATACAATCGCCTTGATGATAAAATATTCGTTGAGAAAAACATGATAGCCATCATGAACAAAAAACAGGTTTTTGCATACGGCGATTCGGCTTTTGAGATGTACGAAAAAGCTCCCGGAAACATAAAGATATCATACCCGCTGTCAAACGGTGTTATTGCCGATATACAGAACATGAAGATACTTATCAAGTATTTTATGAACGGTCTTATGAAGAGTAACGTTAAACCGGGCGATTTCTTTATAGCTGTACCCACAGACATTACCGAGGTTGAGAAACGTGCTTTCTACGATCTTATTAAAGAGTCTGAGGTCAAAGCCAGAAGGATCATGGTAGTGGAAAAGGCTTTGGCAAACGGTCTTGGTATGGATATCGACGTAAAGAACGCTCAGGGTGTTCTCATAGTTGATGTCGGATACAACACTACCGATATTTCAATCGTATCTTTGGGCGGTATCGTTATCAGTAAAATGATCAAATGCGGCGGCCTTACATTCGATGAAACGATAAAGAACGTTATCAGAAACGAGCTTTGCCTTTATATAGGCGGAAAATCTGCGGAAAACGTTAAAATGATGCTTCGAGACATAGAAACGCAGCATGCCGACGCAGTCGTTTACGGACGTGACATTGTTACCGGACTTCCCGTAGAACGCATTATTCCAACAAAGAGCATTGATATCGCTTTACTTGATAATTTCCATACGATCGTTGATAACATCAAGATAGTTCTTGAAAGAACTCCTCCCGAACTTTCGGCAGATATTTACAGAAACGGTATATATCTCACCGGTGGCGGAAGTCTTGTGAACAATCTGTCAAAAACTATTGAAAAAGAAACCGGACTTAAGGTCAATCACGCCGAAGATCCGCTCTTAAGCGTTGCTGAAGGTCTTTCAAGAGTCATAAACAACGAGAATTTTGCATCGGTAGCGTATTCCATAGAAGGAATGGGTAAATGAGTCCTATAATAAAACCCCAAAGGGAGAAATTTACCCTGCCAGGTAAATATCTCCTTTTTATTTTGACAATAATATGCTGTGTTCTGATGGTCTTAACGTTCACCACGGAAGTCTTCAACAAACCATTGAATTATGTGGTGGGTTATATCATTGTGCCTTATCAGAAAGGAATTTCCGCGATCGGAAGCTATCTTTCGGAGAAAAAGGAATCTCTTGTCAATGTATACGACCTCATAAACGAAAATGAAGAACTTAAAAAGAGAATTGCTGAACTTGAAGACGAGAACACCAAACTCGTACAAGACAAATACGAGCTCGATTCTTTGAAAGAACTGTACGAACTCGATATGCAGTACGAATCTTACGATAAGATCGGAGCGAAGATCATCTATAAAGATGCCGGAAACTGGTTCTCGACATTTATAGTCGATAAAGGTTACAAAGACGGTATCAAACCGGATATGAACGTAATATGCGGAAACGGTCTCGTAGGAAGGATATCCGTAGTCGGTCCGAATTGGAGCAGGATCACTTCCATCATTTCCGATAATTCAAATGTAAGTGCCACCGTTTTAAAATCTCAGGACAACATTATCGTTACCGGTAATCTTGAAACGATAGAATCAAACTCTATTCCTTTTTCACAGCTTCTGGATGAAGAAGATAAGGTCAAAGAAGGAGATAAGATCGTAACCAGTTCGATTAGCGACAAGTATCTTCCCGGAATACTGATCGGATATATCCAGACGATCACCGATGATCCAAACAACCTGACCAAATCGGGTACGATACTGCCTGCAGTAGATTTTAAACATATCGATAACGTCCTCATAATCACGCAGCTTAAACAGAACGTTTCCGCAGAAGAATTAAAAGCGGGGTTCAATACTCTTACTTTTTCAGAGGAAGCCGTTAACGAAGCCGAGCAAAAAAACGATGAGGGAAAATGATAATGAAAAGATTTTTTGTCACCGTTTTTATGATAATAACGTTATTTGTTCTTCAGGGAACGCTCTTTAAGGAGATCAATTTTGCCGATACCGTTCCTAACCTGTTACTTATCCTGACCGTTTCTCTAAGCCTTATGAGAGGTGACAAAGAAGGAATGCTGATAGGATTCTTTTCGGGACTTTTACTGGACATTTTCTCCGGACAGACGGTTGGACTTTACGCGCTTATTTTAATGTATATAGGATATTTGAACGGCGGTTTTTCAAAGATATTTTTCCCTGAGGATGTAAAGCTTCCGATGATCATGATCATTGTGAGCGATTTTATTTACGGCTTTTGTATATATGTCATTCTTTTCTTGTTGAGGGGTAAAACAGATTTTTCTTTTTACCTTAAACAGGTGATAATTCCGGAAGGAATATATACGATCGTTGTAACGATACTTTTGTATCCGCTGATATTGAAAATTAATAAATTACTTGAAAATGACGAGATGAGAAAGGCACGTAAGTTTGTTTCATAAACAGAAAGAATTTTTGATCAGTTTAATAACTTCCAGAGTGCTTTATCTTCTTGTGATCTTTATCGCCTTGGCATGTGTGCTCATTCATCGAGTATTTGTATTGCAGATAGTCGAAGGCGAAAATTATCTTAACAGTTTTGAACTTAAGACCAAGAAGGAAAGAAGCATAGACGCCGCCAGAGGTAATATATACGACCGAAACGGCGTCCTTTTGGCATATAACAAACTTGCATACTGTGTAAAGATCGAAGACGTTTTTGAGTCCGGAAAAAGCAAAAACGACCATTTGAACAACACGATATTAAGAACCATAGCCATAATAGAAGAAAACAACGATAAACTTTCAACGGAATTCAATATAACCGTTGACGAATACAATAAATATCAATACACGGTTTCGGGTTCAAGACTGTCAAGATTCAAAGCCGATGTATACGGACTTAAACTTGCAGACGAAATGACTTACGCTCAATCGTCCTCAACGGCCGAAGAAATGATGTCATATCTTGCGGGAGAGGAAAGATTTAACGTAAATGCTTTGGGACTTGATAAAAAAACAACCTTAAAAATCGTTGCCATAAGATACGCTTTAAGTTTGAACTCATACCAGAAATACATAGCTACGACTATTTCGACAAATGTGTCACCAAAGACTGTTGCCATAATAATGGAAAACTCCGATGTCCTTCAGGGTGTATCGATCGCAGAAGATACCATAAGAGTATATCCGACAGCTCAATATACTTCACAGATAATCGGATATACCGGCAAGGTTTCTTCGGAAGAACTGGAAGAACTGCAAAAATCAGATGAAACATATGCTGCTTCCGATATAGTAGGAAAAGTCGGAATTGAAGCCAGTCAGGAGAGCATTCTTCACGGAAAAAAGGGGTCCGAAACGGTATTCGTCGATACAATGGGCAAGGTTATCTCCATTGAAGATCACGTAGATCCCAATTCCGGAAACAATCTTTATCTTACGATCGATTCCAATCTTCAGGAAGCCGTATATCATATTCTTGAACAAAAGCTCGCCGGACTGATACTTAAAAAGCTCATTAACGCAAAAGAGTACATACCTGCCGAAAATTCCACTACGGCAGATATAATGATACCGATATATAACGTATATATATCTCTTTTTGACAATGGTGTCATAGATATCAATCATTTGAATTCCGACGAAGCAACAGAAGATGAGAAGACTGCCTATTTAGCATTCACATCAAAGAAAAACGATGTTTTGGAAAGACTACACAATGAACTTACCGATAAGAATACCGCATACAAAAAATTGAGTGTAGAATGGCAGGTATATGAAAACTATGTTGAAGACATACTGTTAAATGAAGGCATATTGGTTGATGCACTTATAGACAGTTCCGACGAAGTTTATAAGTCTTGGGCCATCGATGAAGTTATTTCATTGGGTGAATATATCAAATATGCCATCTCTCAAAACTGGATCGACACATCAATATTAAGGCTCGAAGATCCTTATTCCGAGTCTGAAGAGATATTCTCAAAAATACTTGAAATAATCGATGATAGATTGGCTCACAACGATGCCTTCGATAAAATAGTATATAAATATGTCGTAAAAGAGGACAGGATCAAGCCTCGTGTCATCTGTAACATCCTTATAGATCAGGGCATAGTCGAACTATCGGATGAATATTTAAATTCATGGTATTCCGGACGCATCACGCCTTATTCGTTTATGATCGACCGTATAACGAATCTGGAGATAACACCCGCACAGCTGGCACTTGATCCTTATTCGGCTTCATGTGTCATTACCGACGTAAATACCGGTGACGTTCTGGCTATCGTTTCGTATCCCAGTTACGACAACAATTATCTGGCCAACGGTGCCGATTCCGCATATTTAAAGAAAATAAACGCAGATCATTCCACACCTTTGATCAATTATGCGACTCAGCAGCGTACCGCTCCCGGATCGACATACAAAATGGTGGTTGCGACAGCCGGACTTATGGAAGGGGTTGTAAATACCAATACACTTATAACGTGTCTCGGTTCATTTACCGAGATAACGGATACTCATAACTGTTGGATATATCCCGGAAGACACGGTGCATTAAATCTTTCGACCGCGATACAGAAATCATGTAACTATTATTTTTATACAGTCGGATACAGACTGTCGATGGATGAAAACAACAACTACAATTCTGACATAGGTCTTGAAAAACTTGCCAAATATGCAAACATGTATGGTCTCGGAGATAAGAGCGGAGTTGAGATAGAAGAGTCCGCACCACAGATCTCCAACAAATATTCGGTTCCTTCCGCTATCGGACAGGGAACAAACAACTATACCACAGTCGGTCTTGCCAGATATGTTACGGCAGTTGCAAACAGCGGAACAGTGTATAATTTGACCCTTCTTGACAAATCCACCGATTCGGAAGGCAATTTAATTGAAGATTTCAACGCATCGATCTATAACAGGATAGAAATGGACGAATCTTACTGGAGAGCCATCCATCAGGGTATGAGAAGAGTGGTTGAAGACCGATCATACATGAAGGAACTTCCCATAGAAGTCGCAGGAAAAACAGGTACTGCTCAGCAGTCCAGAGCCCGAGCGGACCACGGTCTGTTTGTATGCTATGCGCCTTATGATCAGCCCAAGATTGCCATGGCAATAAGAATTGCCAACGGATATTCGTCGGAGTATTGTGTTGATACTTCAAAGGATATAATAAATTATTATTTCAATATCGATGAACACGAAGAAATTGTCACAGGTACGGCAGCTGAGATATCCGCTACGGGTCGCTCCGGAGACTAAAAAACATATGTGAGGAAACCCATGAATTCAAACGTTATCATTAAAAGTCTTCAAAACGGAATAAAGATAATACTTTCGCCCGATTGTCCGTTTGATGTTATCACTAAAGAAGTGGCCGAAAAATTTAAAGAATCCGCAGGCTTTTTCAAAGGCGGAAAGATTTGTGTTTCTTTTTCCGGAAGATCATTAAGTGAGCTTGAAGAAAACATGCTCATAGATTTAATCGAAGTTAACGGTCAGCTGACGATCCTTTATGTAATATCTGAAACCGAAGGCGAAAATACCGCGATCGCAAAAGCTCTCAGCAAATTAAAGATAGACGATGAAGACACCAAAGGATTCGGAACGGTATACAAGGGCGACATACATAACGGTGAACACTTAAAATTTGACTGCGGTGTAGTCATCCTTGGAGAAATACAGCCCGGCGGACTAATTTCCGCCAAAGGAAATGTTATCGTTCTCGGCGGACTTTACGGAAGTATAAACATAGAAACCAACAAAGAAAACGAGCTCTATTTCATTTCCGCTCTTGAATTTTCTCCCGAGAGGATAAGAATAGACGATGCCAGATATTATTCAAAAGATAAGCCCAAGTGGTCCATAAAGCCCAAATATCAGGCTAAGATAGCATACTACAAAGACGGCGAGATAACCGTAAAAGAGATCTCACCGATGAATTTAAAGGAAATAGCAGACATTTCTCATGTTTAAAGATCTTCACATACGTGACTACGATTTTAAATTAATATTATTGATAATTTGCGTTAACGTTATCGGTATTTTGGCCGTCGGCAGCGCCAACAGCTCGAACCAGGGCAAATTTTTGGCCTGTTCGGTTATGGGCTTCTTTCTGATGGTCGTTATATCACTGTTTGATTATACGATCTTTTTGAGATTCTATTGGCTTTGGTATATTGTCAACCTCGGATTGCTTGTCGCAGTAAGGATTGCGGGAAATTCAGTAAACAATGCACAACGCTGGTTTGAGGTGTTCGGTATACGTTTCCAGCCTTCCGAGACAGCCAAAATATTATTGATTATTTTTTTCGCACAGTTTATTATGAAGTATAGGGACAGGATAAATAACTTAAAGTTTTTGTTCTGTTTCGCTTTTCTTGCGGCAGTGCCGCTTTATCTGATCCTCGATCAGCCCGATCTTTCAACTACTATCGTGCTGTTCTTATTGATCTCGGTAATGTTGTTTGTGGGTGGTATCAGTTGGAAATATATTCTGGCGGCTTTTGCTGTTGCCGTTCCCGCTGTAATTGCATTTTTAAGCATTATACTTAAAGAAGGTCAGAAACTGATAGACGACTATCAAAGAAAGCGAATATTATCATTTATCTATCCCGAAAAATACGTTGATGATGCTTACCAGCAGACCAATTCCGTAATAGCCATCGGTTCCGGTCAGCTTTGGGGAAAAGGTTACAATAATGATGTTATAAGTTCTTTAAAAAACGGAAATTTCATCATTATGCCGGATACCGATTTCATATTTGCCGTAATAGGAGAGGAACTTGGTTTTGTAGGAACGTTGACGGTAATAGTTTTGCTCTTTTTGATCGTTATCGAATGCTTTATGATCGGCAGAAGAGCAAAAGATACAGGCGGTAGAGTTATTGCCTGTGCAATGGGTACGCTGATAGGGATCCAGACGTTTTTCAACGTCGGAGTTGCGACTTTTCTGCTGCCCAATACGGGTCTTACATTACCTTTTATCAGTTACGGAATGACTTCGCTTATCAGTATGTATATCGGTATGGGTTTTGTATTGAACGTAAGATTTCGTTCGGGGCAAACCGGACGAGAAAAGAGAGAGGTGTTTTAATTGAACATTGCATTGATCGCACATGATGCAAAGAAAAAGCTGATGCAGAATTTCTGTATCGCTTACAGGGGGATTCTTAGTAAAAATGATCTATATGCCACCGGAACAACCGGAAGATTGATAGAGGAAGTTACCAATCTGACAGTTCACAAATATCTTGCGGGACATTTGGGCGGTGAACAGCAGATAGGTGCTCAGATCGAGCACAACCAGATCGATCTCGTTATTTTTTTAAGAGATCCTTTAACACAGAAAAATCACGAACCTGACGTAAGCAATCTTATGAGACTGTGCGATATGCACAACATACCGCTTGCAACAAACCTTGCTTCGGCAGAGCTTCTTATCAAATCCTTGGATCGCGGAGATTTGGAATGGCGTGAAATGTATAAATAGGGGTATATCTTTAATAATCGCACTTGTGTTGGCATCTTTGTTGTCGGGATGTAAATCCGATGATATTTGGATGCCTTTTTCCGATTATTCAGAAACTATCCGTTCAAATCATGAAAGATCACCGATCATTTCACATTCGGGAACCGATGACAGATTTGAATCTTTCGCAGCCGATCTTTGCGTTTATTCCGACAATGTTTCCGTACCCGATTATTCGACTATATCCAGCAATTCGGCAGTTTTGATAGATGCGGGATCAAATAAAGTGATCTATTCCCAAAACGCATTCGAAACAAGATATCCCGCAAGCACCACCAAGGTACTTACCGCTTATGTCGCTTTAAAATACCTGACTCCCGAAACAGTAATAACATGTACTTCATCGGTTGAAAATGTTACCGTTCCCGGAGCCGTCCTTCTCGGGCTGAAAGAAGGCGATACCCTGACTCTTAATCAGGCCATTCATTTATGTCTTCTTTCTTCTTACAATGATGTGGCGATAGCGATCGCGGAAGCTGTTTCGGGTTCGGTCGAAAAGTTTGCCGCTTTAATGACATCCGAAGCAAAGAAACTCGGCTGTACGGGTTCCAATTTTGTAAATCCCAGCGGGCTTCCCGATCCCGGACACTATACGACCGCTTACGATCTGTATCTCATTTTCAATGAGGCGATAAAAGATCCTCTTATAGTTGAAACGATACAAAGCAACGATTATTCGACTGTTATAAAAATAAGAGGCGGAGTCGATAAGGAAGTGACCGCGAAAAGTACCAATGGCTTTTTCAGAGGAAACTACCAGGCCCCCGGCGATATCACAGTTGTCGGAGGGAAGACAGGCACAACAGATGAAGCCGGACATTGCTTGATGTTACTTGCCCGCGATACACAGTCCAATCCTTATATTGCGATAATACTTGGATCTTCATCTACGGACGATCTTTACAACGAAATGACGAATATGCTTGCTCTTTGTACAAAAAGCAACTGAAAATAGTATTAAAATGACATAAACAATTACATTATTCGGTTGTTTTTTACACGCTCATGACATATAATAATTACATGATATTTTCTACCGAGGAGGGTTACCAATGGTTCAGTTGATTGTAGGTGAAAAGGGTAAAGGAAAGACAAAATACCTGCTTGACAAAGTGAATACGGAAATTAAGAATGTATCGGGTAACATCGCTTATTTGGACAGAAGCACAAAGCACATGTACGAGTTGAACAACAAAGTGCGACTTATTGATGTATCCGATTTTTTTATTGATAGCAGCAATGAATTTTTAGGATTTATCGCAGGGATCATTTCTCAGGACCACGATCTTCAGCAGATGTATTTCGATGGATTTTTGGCAATGAGCAATACCAAAATGGATGAGTTTGATGCAGCAGTTGCAAAACTCGAAAAATATTCCGAAAGATTCGGTGTTGATTTTATCCTTTCTGTTTCCGCTAACGAGAAAGATATTCCCGAATCATTAAAATCTAAGATAATCATTTCTTTATAATATCGAATAATATTGGTTTCGCTTGCGAAACGATAACGCGAGCCTCGGCAAAAATGCCGGGGCTCAATTATTAATGAACATATAAGAGAAGATAAATGGCGCAAAACAACAGATCGAACATAAGAAAGTTTAATTCCGCGGGAAGGCACAGAATCAATCTGGGCCTGGTTATTTTTGCGTTCATTTTATTGTACGTGGTCGTATGTCTTTTCCTTAGCACAAAAGAAAAGAAGATAGTCGGTTATCAGGTTAAAAACGGAACTCTTTCCGAAAACAGGATTTATACCGGTATCGCATTAAGAGACGAATATCCCGTATACAGCGAAGCAACGGGTTATGTGGCATTGTTTTTAAGGGAAGGCGAAAGAGCCGCATACAACAATCTTGTATATGCCGTCGACGAAACCGGAAAGTTTTCAAATCTCACGCAAAAAGACCCCAACGAATCGACTTCCTTAACCGATCTTGAGCTGGATTCATTAAAGCAGTCTTTAATGCTGTTTTCAAAGGAATTTGACGAAAAGCGATACGAGGATGCGATCGCATTCGAAAACAGGATAAACGATGAAATGGCCAGGTATGAGAACAGGGAACTTATGCTTGGAATTGACGAGATTAATTCTTCGCATATAAACGATCTCATTTCTTTTTACAGGTCCTCCAACACGGGTATTGTGACATATTTTTACGACGGATACGAGATGGCTCTTCCCGAGAATCTTACGGAAGCGGATTTTGACAGAGAAGCTTATGAAGCCAAATATATAGTCAACGACGATCTCGTTGAAAAGGGTTCGTTTGTTTACAAATATACCAATAACGAAAATTGGAAGCTTTGTCTTTATGTCAAATCGGACGAGTTAAAGCGTTTTACCGAAGATGAATACGTTAAAGTAAAATTCTTAAAGAATCAGACTGTATCCTGGGGACGCATTCATATCGTAAGCAATTTTTCGGACGGAGCTCTTATCACTTTGTCATTTACGAACTCAATGGTCTCTTTTGCATCGGACAGATTTGTTGAAGTCGAACTGTTGCTTGAAGAAGATACGGGTCTGAAGGTTCCCAATTCATCTATCGCCACGAACAGCTTTTTCCTTATAGACAAAGCTTTTGTTACGAAAGGCGGCAATTCGGCAAACTATGGTGTGAACAGGCAGGTCATCTCAGATTCGGGTGATGTTTCGACCAAATTCTTTGAAGTTACCATCTACAAAGAAACAGACACCGAATACTATGTATCCATGAGCGGACTTTCAATCGGTGATGTTTTATATTACACTCCCATGGAAGGGGTTCAGACTGCGCCCGATCAGCCTCTTACCTTTACGGTGGGAAAGCAGGGTACTTTGGTTGGCGTATACAATATAAACAAGGGATATGCCGATTTTAAGCAGATAGAAGTGTTATATTCAAATGATGAATATTCTATAGTTAAGTCCAATTCCTATACGGGTCTTAGGGCATATGATTATATCGCTCTGGATTCGTCGCAGGTGACCGACAAAGATTTTGTATATTAATATAAAATTTCCTCGGAGAATAAAAATGAGTGATATTATCGACGTAAAAGAAAATATACGGAAAGTTAAGGAAAACATGAAAAATTCATGTTTAAAGGCAGGAAGAAATCCCGAAGACGTGACTTTGATCGCAGTTACCAAAACAAAACCTTTTGAGATGTTGATGGATGCATACAATGCCGGAGTAAGAGATTTCGGAGAAAATAAAGTTCAGGATCTTATGGCTAAATTTGAGATCGCTCCAAAAGATTCCCGTTTTCATATGATCGGACATCTCCAAAAGAACAAGGTCAAATATCTGATCGGAAACGTATTTTTGATCCATGGAGTCGATTCTTTTGAACTTGCCGAAGTTATAGACAAGGAATCAAAAAAGAAAGACGTGATCACAAACATACTTGTGGAAGTAAATGTTGCCGGAGAAGAAAGCAAATTCGGTACAACACTAAAAGATGCAAAAGATGTCGTAAAAAAGATTGCTTCGCTTACCAATGTCAGAGTCAAAGGACTCATGACGATTGCACCATATGTAGTCGACCCGGAAGAAAATCGTCAATATTTTGTTGATTTACGCAATTTACTCATTGACATAAACAACGAAAACATTGATAATATTTCTATGGATATTTTATCCATGGGGATGACCGGCGATTATTGTGTGGCATGTGAAGAAGGCGCAACATATGTAAGAGTCGGTACCGGTATATTCGGCGAACGGGACTATGGCAAGGAGAATAGCAAATGAGTGTGCTTGACAAATTTATGTCCTTTATGAACATTAACGGTGAAGAAGAGGGCGAAGAATACGTAGGTTACGGTGATGATGATTACGAACCTGAAGATACAGTCAACGAAAAAGAAGCATTAACGGAAGAGAATCGTATCAGATCTTTCGCACCCCGCAACAACACGAAAGGAAAAAAGATGGCTACACAAGACAACAATTCGGTTTGTGTATTTAAACCCACAAATGTTTCCGAATCAAGAGAGATCACACAGACTTTAAGAGCCAATAAGACCGTTGTTTTAAATCTTGAAGATGCAGATGATATGTCTGCACAGCGAATTCTTGATTTTACATCGGGTTCATGTTTTGCACTCGACGGAACGTTGCAGAAGATTTCAAATTATATTTTCATCGTAACACCCGCAAGTGTGGATATTAGCGGAGATCTTCAGGATTCGATCGCAGAATCTTTCGGTTTATAAAATTTGCAGAATTTAAATCCTGTCTCTGTCAAGAGACAGGATTTTTTGCTATAATCCTATAGAAAATTAAAAAGAATGGAATCAGGTTTATGGAACCCTTAACAGTTACCGAAAAGAAAAACAATCAATACGAAATAGTCATTAAAAGAGATTTTTCCGATCTATCGGATTATGTCAAAGCACTGGCCCCCGAAGCAAAAAACATACTTTTGCTTACAGATTCGACCGTTAACGATCTTTATGCCGATAAAGTCAGTTTGAAATTAAAAAACTATAATCTGGTCAAATTCGTGGTGCCTGCCGGTGAAGAGAGCAAATCGAAAGATAACGCATTTAAGATACTCGATACGATGTACGAGAACAAGTTTATGCGTTTTGATCTCTTTATATCGCTCGGAGGCGGAGTTGTCAGCGATCTCGGCGGTTTCTGCGCTTCACTTTATATGCGCGGTATCGCTCACATAATCTGCCCCACAACTTTATTGTCGATGGCGGATGCATCAATAGGCGGCAAAACGGCTGTTGATTTTCATGACAAAAAGAATCTTATCGGAGCTTTTTATAATCCGGTACTCATATATGACAACATATCGGTACTAAAAACACTTCCCGACAGACTTTTCTTTGCCGGATTTGCAGAGATAATGAAAGCCGGACTTCTTGCCGACGAGAAATACTATATGTGGCTTGTAGACAACATGTATGAAATATGCGGCAAAGAGCCTGAAGTGATCGAATATATGCTGATCACAGCGATCGGTATAAAGAAAACGATCGTTGAAAAAGATCCTTATGAAAAAACCGGATTAAGAATGTTACTTAATCTCGGACATACTATAGGTCACGGAATAGAAAGTGTAATGGGTGATGAATATATTCACGGAGAGTGTGTGGCTCTCGGATGTGTTGCAGCTGCCTTCATTTCATATAAACTTGATTATATCAAGTCGGAAGAATACTACGAGATAAGAGATATGTTTGTTCCGTTCAACCTTCCGATATCCATCTCAACCGATAAAACCAAAGCTATTCTGAATGCGGTCAAATTTGACAAAAAGAATACCGCAGGCACGATAAGAATGGTATTGCTTAAAAAGATCGGAAAAGCTTTCGTATATGAAAACGTGGATAAGAAGCTCGTGGAAGAAGCAATAGAAGAGCTTAACTTTAAAGAAGAAGACTGATATAAATACGGAGTCGTCAATGAAAGAAAAGAAACGTTCATTCGATCACAGGATCATAATGGATCTGATAATAACAGTTTTACTGGTTACCGTCGACAGAATCCTTAAAATATATGCAGTCACGAGATTGAAGGAACATCCTTCGATATCACTCATAAAAGGCATATTGGAACTGACTTATCTTGAAAATACGGGTGCCGCTTTCGGTTTGTTGAAAGGGCAGAAATATTTCTTTATACTTGTAGGCATTATCATATTGCTCAGCATCGTTTATCTTATATTTAAAATGCCCCGTAAAAAGAAATATAATGCCGCACATGTGGCTTTGTCTCTTATTGCCGCAGGCGCCGTCGGGAATATGACCGATCGTATAATATACGATTACGTTATGGACTACATATATTTCAGTGTCATAAGATTTCCGATCTTTAATATGGCAGACATATATGTGACCGTTGCTACCGTTATGATGCTCATACTGCTTTTATTTGTATATAAAGAAGATGATCTTAATTTCCTTAGATTTAAAGAGAAGAGATTGAGAGAAATAGACTGATGCCCATTCTAAAACTTATCGTATCGCCGGAAAACGAAGGCGAAAGAATAGATAAATACCTTACAGGCGAGATAGATTCATTATCAAGATCGTATATTCAAAAACTGATCGACGATAAGATGCTCACCGTCAATGATATCAACGTCAGATCAAATTACAAAGTTAAAGCTGACGATGACATTTCTTTTTCAATTCCCGAAACTATAACTCCGGATATCAAGCCTGAAAACATACCTATAGATATAATATACGAAGATGATGATGTGGCAATAGTAAACAAGCCTCAGGGAATGGTCGTACATCCCGCCAACGGACATTTTGAAGGCACACTCGTAAATGCACTTATGTTTCATTTAAACGGACGTTTAAGCGGCATAAACGGCGTTTACAGGCCCGGTATAGTACACAGGATCGATAAAGATACATCCGGTCTTTTGATAATATGCAAAAACGATAATTCACATCTTAAAATATCCGAACAATTAAAAGATCATTCATGTATGAGAGTTTATCATGCGATCGTTCACGGAAATATAGATGAGGACGAGTTCACGATCGACGCACCGATCGGCAGAAGTATTAAGGATCGTAAAAAAATGGCTGTTGTGCAAGGGGGCAGAAGAGCGGTCACACATGTAAAAGTATTGGAGCGTTTTAACGGATATACTTATATCGAATGCCGTCTTGAAACGGGAAGAACCCATCAGATAAGAGTTCATATGTCCTACATCAATCATGCCGTAGCGGGAGATAAAGTATATTCGACCGGTAAAGAATCCTTTAAAACCAACGGACAACTCCTGCATGCCAAAACGATAGGATTTATAAGCCCCACAACAGGTCAAAAACTGTTTTTTGACAGTCCTTTACCCGATCATTTTGAAAAGATACTCACATATTTAAGATCAAATTGCAGATAAGTTGACATAAATTAATTATGTTAACTTAAAGATTTATTTGAAATAATATTCATAATATTGTATAATAAATTTAGAGAGTTATCAGATAATTTTGGGGAGGTGACCATATGAATACGATCATTACAATCGGACGTCAATTTGGTTCTGCCGGACATGAAATAGGTCAAAAAGTTGCCGAACACTTTGGTATAAAGTTTGTGGATAAAGAACTTCTTACCAGAGCAGCCAAAGAATCGGGATTTTGCGAAGAGATGATTCAAAATCACGATGAAAGACCTACAAATTCGTTTCTATACAACCTTGTAATGGATACTTATTCATTTGGATACAATTCATCGAGCTTTGTTGATATGCCAATAAGCCACAAAGTATTCCTGGCTCAATTTGATGCCATAAAGAAGCTTGCCGATGAAGGCCCTTGTGTTATCGTCGGTCGTTGTTCCGATTATGCGTTGGCAGAATATAAAAATGTTATCAATCTGTTTATTTATGCCGACGATGCATTTAAAGTCGATTATATAATGAAAACGGACGATTCGATCAAGACAGAAGCAAAAGCAAGAGAATTGTATCAAAAGAAAGATAAGCAGCGTCAGAGTTATTATAACTATTATTCATCAAAAAAATGGGGACGCGCCGATACATACGATCTGTGTATAAACAGTTCGATACTCGGTATTGAAGGAACCGTCGATCTGATCGTTCAATACGTTGAGGATTTCGAAAAGAAAAACAACAAGTAAAATACATTTTTTTGTTACTCATACCTCAAAACAGTTGGGATTTCCGATTTATAATATCGGGAGTCCCAACTGTTTTTATGCACATAATTTACCGGATCATTTGATGCGAGAGTTATATTTACGCACATACAACTATTCGCAAAAGACAGATTTAACGAATAGTTGGTACCGAAAAATCAGAATTTTGCTTCTTTTTTCATTTTGACCTTTTCTTTGATCTTTATGATCAGATTTGCGATCAATGAAGGTTTGTCTTTTTCTTTTTTCTGAGAATGCTTTTCTTTAACGTAAACATATTTTACGATTTCACCCGTCTCGGAAATTGAACCAACATTATCATAGTATATAGGATCGGTCGGAAGGTTTTTCTTAATGAGCATATTGTCTGTTATACGATTGATGAGTGCAAACATAACAGCTGTCACGGGAACGGCAATGAGCATTCCCGGAACTCCAAGGAAACCACTGAAAACCGTGATCGAACATATTATCCAGAATGTCGTTATACCTGTAGTCTGGCTCAAAATCTTGGGGCCCAGGAAATTACCGTCAAATTGCTGAAGAATTATTATAAATATTAGGAAATACAACGCATACTTTGGATTGATCATAACAAGTATGAATAAACTCGGAATCGCACCGAACCAGGGTCCAAAGAAAGGAATTATGTTCGTAATACCTACGATAATGCTGATCAACACCGTATAAGGCATTTTCATTATAGAAAGAACAACAAACGATATTATTCCTATAATCAGCGAATCAAGTACCTTTCCGGAAAGGAATCCTATGAACGTACGATGTGTAAATCTCACGGATTCAACAAGTCTGTTCGCGGTTTTTGTTTCAAAAATCGCATAGGCGTTTCTGACACAGCTCATCGCGAATTTTTCTTTACTGTTAAGTACATAGATCGAAATTATAAGACCAATGATGATATTCCATAAAAACTTGAGAAATTTGATTATGCTCGAAGAAAAACCAAGCAACATATCTCCTACGTTCGGAAGCATCTTCTGGATCATGGGAAGAAAATTATCATTTAACCAATTGTCTGTTTCATTGGAATAACTGTAAACAATATCCTGAAGAAGTTCTCTTAACTCAGGATTGTTCTCAAGCCCTTTATTTATGGTATTCATCATATTACGTGTATAATACGGATATTGCTTTACAATACTTTGAATACTCTTGATGAGTTCGGGAATAACGCTGGCAAAGAAAATATACAGCAAAAACAAAACGATCACAAAAGTAAGTGTAACGCTGAATATCCTTATATGAATACGTCTGTTCTTGTCTTTGTTTTCTTCAAACCATTTTAACTTGTCAAAAAGAGGAATAAAAACCTTCTTTTCAAAGAAATTTACTATCGGAGTTAAAAGATAAGCAATTATAAGACCGTAATAAACCGGTGACATTATGGAATTGAATTTCCTTAATGACGTTTTTATGGAGTTATTGTTCCATATAAAGAAAACAACCATCAAAATGGCAATGGCCGTGAGAAATATCGTTAATCCTATCTGTAAATACTTTTTCTCTAATTTAATCTTCATGTCTTATATAATAGCACTTAATCAATATTGATGGTATACTAAATAAAGCAATTTATCTATATTTTAACGAGCAAAGGTACATATGGATCTTCAAAGAGTATTAAGCCTTGTCAGAAAGGCATGTGATGATTATGAAATGATAAATGAAGGGGATAAGATCGCCATTGGAATATCGGGCGGAAAGGACAGTTTGACGCTTCTTTACGCACTCTCCCACTTAAGACGGTTTTATCCAAAACATTTTGAAGTAGTGGCCGTAACCGTCGATCTTGGCTTTAATAACCTTGATCTTAGTAAAATAAAAGAACTGTGTGAATCTTTAAATGTCACTTATCACATTGAAAAAACCGATATTTATGATGTCGTGTTCAATGTTCGAAAAGAATCCAATCCCTGCTCTTTGTGTGCAAAAATGCGAAAAGGAGCATTAAACGATGCCATGAAGAAGATCGGCTGCAATAAGATCGCATATGCGCATCATAAAGACGACGTTATAGATACGATGCTTCTTTCTTTGATATATGAAGGAAGATTTCACACATTCTCTCCCGTTACTTATCTCGATCGTACCGATCTGACCGTAATAAGGCCTCTTATATACATGAATGAAAGTGATGTATTGGGATTTGTAAACAAATATGATGTTCCCGTAGTTAAAAGTCCGTGTCCGGTCGATAAAAAAACAAAACGAGAATTTGTAAAAGAAATAGTAAAAGATATAAATAAAGAAACTCCGGGCGTGCGAAACCGCATGTTTGCCGCCATCAAAGACAGCAATATCAAAGGATGGAATAATAGTGGCGAATCAATATAAACCCTCACAAAACTATCATGATGAGGTAATGAAAACAAATATAGTCAGACTTCGTGAGGTCCTGGATGAACTCCCTCCTTTCATGAAACAGTATTTCAGAGGGATCGAAGAATATACGGCCTCAAGAACAAGACTCTCTTATGCTTATGACATAAGACTGTTCTTTGAGTTCCTTCATGAGACCAATCCTTCTCTTAAGAATACGGAAATAAAAGACTTTCCGCTTTCCGTTCTTGACAATGTAAAGCGTGAAGATATTGAAGAATATCTTGAATATTTGAGCCTATACGAAAAAAAGGACAGAGAGATCACAAACGATGAACGTGGAAAAGCAAGAAAACTCTCTTCTCTTCGCTCATTGTACAAATACTTTTTTACTTCCGAACTTATCAAGACAAATGCACCGAGTCTCGTGAGTCCTCCCAAAATACACCAGAAAGAGATAATAAGACTCGAACCCGATGAAGTGGCAAATCTGCTTGATATGGTCGAGGAAGGCGAAAAACTCACTCCCAATCAATTAAGGTTTCATAATAAAACAAAATACAGAGATGTTGCCATACTTACATTAATGCTCGGAACCGGAATCCGTGTGTCTGAGCTGGTCGGGCTTGATATTAACAACATCGACTTTAATACGAACGGTATTTTGATCCGAAGGAAAGGCGGCAAAGAAGCTACAGTCTATTTTGGAGATGAAGTATATACGGCGCTTACCGATTATCTGGAGATAAGAAACAGGATCATACCGGAAGCAGGAAGTGAAAATGCGTTGTTTTTATCACTTCAAAACAAACGTCTTTGTGTAAGAAGTGTTGAGAATCTTGTAAAGAAATATGCATCAAATCTTACAAGCATAAAGAAAATAACGCCTCATAAGCTAAGAAGCACTTACGGTACAAGCCTTTACAGAGAAACCGGTGACATTTATCTTGTTGCGGATGTTCTGGGACATAAAGATGTAAATACCACAAAGAAACATTATGCGGCAATTGAAGATGAACGTCGAAGAAGTGCTGCTAACATTGTTAAATTAAGAGAGAATCATGATTGATAAAAATCCCGTTCGAATTGATCGAGCGGGATTTTTATGATGGGTATGGTAAGTGGAGTGAAAATAATTACCTTTTGGGGGATGTATTATGAATAATAAGGAATAATGATAAAACTCTTTCCGTATGAAAGCTTATCGCTTTCCATATTGTTTATGAACATTACTTCTGTAATGAACTCTTCTTCCGTCATCAGATCGGGAACGGAATATCTGGAAGCCAATTCATATAAAGAATCATCTCCCGAGATTTCAATGCTCTTATAATATTTATTATAATCTTTTACCGAACCGTCGGAGGCGACCGATTTCGAACCGAAAACAAACAGAACAGCCAATATGACAGTTGCAACGGTTAACAGACAGAATAAAGTAATTTTTCTTTTTAATTCTCTTCTTCTTTTAATTATTGAAATGTTATTTGTCTTCTTCATATTTTTAACCTCGAAACATCGAACATCCGTTATGAACATTCGTTTGGTATACCTATATAATATCGAACAGCTATTCGATTGTCAATACTTTTTTCGAACATATTTTCGAAATATATGTTTGCTTTTTCTAATTTTATATGATATATTTTTAATGTAACCAAATGTATGTTTGCCATTTAATGATTCGGAGGAAAAAAATGGAATCAAAATACAAAGCAGCATCTCCTATGCAAAAAAAGATACTTGAATATATCAAACAGGAAATTCTTGCAAAAGGTTATCCTCCGACCGTAAGAGAGATCGGAGAAGCAATGGAGCTCAGTTCCACTTCTACCGTCCACGCTCATCTTAACGGTCTTGAAGCCAAAGGATATATAAGACGTGACCCTACAAAGCCTCGTGCAATAGAAATTTGCGACGATTCTTTCAATATGGTCCGTACAGAAACGGTCAGCATTCCCATCGTAGGACAGGTTGCCGCCGGTCAGCCTATTCTTGCCGAACAGAATATTGAAAATTACTTCCCGGTTCCGATGGAATATGTTCCGAAAGGTGAAGCTTTCATTCTTAAAGTAAAAGGCGATTCGATGATCAATATCGGTATCATGAACGGTGATCAGGTACTCGTTGAAGGTACACAGGATGTTCGTAACGGTGATATCGTTGTTGCTCTAATTGATGATTCCGCTACGGTCAAAACCTTCTACAAAGAAAGCGATCATATTAGATTACAGCCGGAAAACGATACTATGGATCCCATAATAGTAAATGATTGTATGATCCTCGGCAAAGTGTTCGGTGTATACAGATTTTTCCATTAAACAATACTATTACTTACCAAAACTTATAATTCTGTGAAACATAAAAAAGCGGGCTCGATCGAGTCCGCTTAATTTTTATTCGGTTTTGGCATCGCGCCAGATTCTTTCGAGATTATAGAAATCTCTGCTCTCGGGATTGAATATGTGGATCATGAAATCACCGTAATCCATGAGTATCCAATTCGCTGCATCATATCCTTCGGTATGCTTGAGCGTAGCGCCGGCTTTACCAAGCTTTTCGGAAACTTCATCTGCCATCGCCTGCATCTGATTCGAGTTATTACCGGTCGCAATCACAAAATAATCAGAGATTGGTGAAATACCCGTTATATTGAGTAATTTTATATCCTCTCCTTTTTTATCCTCAAGTGCACTTATGGCTATTCCGGTCAATTCTTTTATTTCCATTAAAATCCTCTCTAAAAACTTTTATCTGTTTTCTTTATAATATTCAAAGGTCTCGATCGTTAACGGATCAATACCCTCGTTTTTTGTCGCATTAAGATAATTGATCGTATCCTCAAGTATCATTAACAAGGCTTCATCGAGATCTTCAAATGCTTTCTTTCTTATCTCAGAAAGACGATTCATCTTATATCTGCCCGGTTCGATATAATCGGAAACATATATGATCTTTTCAAGCTCGCTCATACGGGGTTTTCCGGTCGTATGATATCTTATCGCATTTAATATTTCCAAATCTTCTATACCGTATTCGGTCCGCGCGAGAAATGCTCCGACCTTTGCATGCAAAAGTGCGGGATGATCTTTTTCTATATTGCTTATCTCAATCGATCTATCCTCGCAGATCTTAAGCAGTTCATCGGGAGTATAAGATTTTGCACAATCATGCAAAAGCCCCGCCATAGCGGCTTTATTAATATCATATCCGTATTTCATGGCAAGAGCCTGTGCGGTGTATGATACACCGAGCGTATGGAAAAATCTGTGTTCATTCAGAATCTTATGTAGTTTATCCGCTATAAGTTCAAAATCTGCCATATGTTCAAGCTCTGAAAAGACCGTTTTTGTCAATATACAAAGAAACGGATTCAGGCGTCAAATATCGTATCGTACGTCCTTCTCTTACCCTGTTTCTGATATCGGTCGAAGAAATTCCGATGTTCATAAAGGGAAGAAATTCAATATTGACGTTTTCATATTTTTCTTTGTATTCTTTTGCCTTGTTTTTCAGTTCTTCAATTGAAGAACCTTCTCTGAAAGCAACGGTAACCGTCGTATTTTTAAAAATAACATCCGGTTCTCGCCATTGGTCCATATAAGTAAAAGAATCGGCACCTACCATAAAATAATAATCCGTATCGGGATTGTGCGATTTTAACGTAAGTATCGTTTCATACGAATATGAATCAACGTCTTCACCTCTGTCTGTCTCAACTGTTGACAGCGCAAAGTGCGGATTATCGGAAATAGCAAGCGAAGTCATTGAAAGTCTGTCCTTTGCCTTGGAAACATTGCTCTTTAAATAAGATTTTCCGCTGACAACAAACAAAACCTCATCAAGCTTTAACGAATCGTATGCATTTTCTGCAAGCATCAAATGACCGTAATGAATGGGATCGAATGTGCCGCCAAAAAGACCAACGCGTTTTTTCACAATAATCTCCGTTACTAATTGGGAAGAATGATTTTCTTGTTATCTTTATCTTCCTTGTATAAAACAATCTTTTTACCGATAACCTGGACAACCTCGGACCCCGTCCTTTCGGCGAGCATCTGAGCCATCGATTTGGGATCGTCCATACAGTTTTTGAGGACCGTGATCTTAACAAGTTCTCTTGTATTAAAGCTTTCTCTTACGGCCTCTGTGATCTCGGGTGACAATGCATTTTTACCGATCTGAAACGTCGAATCGATATTCTGCGCAAGCCCCTTTAAAAATGCTCTCTGTCTACTGTTCATTGTAATACCTTAAAAATGATTAGTCCATAAGGACAACTGTCTGTTTATTCAAAATAATCGAATTTATAACCGTACATTCTGACTGTATCTTTTTCGTTAATTCCAAGTTCTTTCAGTCTGTCGAGAATACCGTTCTCTTTAAGAAATTTCTG
>JAILEQ010000003.1 GCA_024687305.1 Lachnospiraceae bacterium
ACAGCCATCTGGTCACCGTCGAAGTCGGCGTTGAAAGCGGTACATACAAGGGGATGAAGCTTGATAGCCTTACCCTCTACAAGTACGGGCTCGAAAGCCTGGATACCGAGTCTGTGAAGTGTAGGAGCACGGTTGAGCATAACGGGATGCTCTGCGATAACGTCCTCAAGAACGTCCCACACCTGATTGTCGAGTCTTTCAACAAGCTTCTTTGCATGCTTGATGTTCTGTGATATCTGACGGCCGACAAGCTCCTTCATAACGAAGGGCTTGAATAGCTCGATAGCCATTTCTTTGGGAAGACCGCACTGATAAATCTTAAGTTCGGGTCCTACTACGATAACGGAACGTCCTGAGTAGTCTACACGCTTACCGAGGAGGTTCTGACGGAAACGTCCGCCCTTACCCTTTAACAGATCGGAAAGAGACTTAAGAGCTCTGTTTCCGGGGCCTGTTACGGGACGTCCTCTACGGCCGTTATCGATAAGTGCGTCTACAGCTTCCTGAAGCATACGCTTCTCGTTACGAACGATGATATCGGGAGCACCGAGCTCAAGGAGTCTCTGTAAACGGTTGTTTCTGTTGATGATCCTTCTGTAAAGATCGTTAAGGTCGCTTGTTGCGAAACGTCCGCCGTCAAGCTGTACCATAGGACGAAGATCCGGAGGGATAACGGGAATAACATCCATGATCATCCACTCAGGCTTATTGCCCGATTCACGGAAAGCTTCAACGACTTCGAGTCTCTTTATGATCCTTGCACGCTTCTGACCTGTTGACTCCTTAAGATCTGCCTTAAGTTCTGCTGCTTCTTTGTCGAGGTCGATCGCCTGCAAAAGTTCTTTGATGGCTTCGGCACCCATACCTACGCGGAAACGGTTACCGAACTCTTCTCTTGCGTCCTGATACTCTCTTTCGGAAAGTACCTGCTTGTACTCGAACTTGGAATCACCGGGATCGAGTACGATATAGGATGCAAAGTAAAGTACCTTTTCAAGTACTCTGGGAGATATGTCAAGGATAAGTCCCATACGGGAAGGAATACCCTTGAAATACCAGATATGCGATACGGGAGCGGCAAGTTCGATACGTCCCATACGCTCACGACGAACATTTGCCTTTGTAACTTCAACACCGCATCGGTCACAGATCACGCCTTTATAACGGATCTTTTTGTATTTACCGCAATGACATTCCCAGTCTTTGCTGGGTCCGAAAATACGCTCACAGAACAGACCATCCTTTTCGGGCTTCAAGGTTCTGTAGTTGATGGTTTCGGGCTTTGTAACGATACCGAATTCGGGATCGTCACCGCGTCTGGACCATGATCTTATCTTCTCGGGGGAAGCAAGACCTATCTTAATGGCATCAAATGTCATGGGTTGATATGTGTCATTTTTATTTTCCGACATCTATGGAGCTCCTCTCAAACCAGTTTAGTATAATTCGGATTAAAACTCGTCCGGATTTTCTGCGAATTCCTCGTCAAAATCGCCGGCATAATCATCCGAGTATGAATCGTCTTCAGCTTCAACGAGCTCACCTGTCTCGGAGTCAAATTCCTGAGTCTGATAACCCATTCTGGACAACTCTTCGCGGCTGTGGTCGTTTCTTCTGTCTTCTTCTTCGATCACACGACGGAAATCTGTTTCGCCGTAATCAACGGATTCCGCTATTTCAACTTCGGTCATATCATCCTTAAGAACCTTGATGTCGAGACCGAGGGACTGTAATTCCTTAAGCAATACCTTGAAGGATTCCGGAATACCGGGCTTGGGAATGTTCTCACCCTTGATGATCGCTTCGTAAGTCTTAACACGTCCGAGCACATCATCGGATTTAACGGTAAGTATCTCCTGAAGTGTATAGGATGCACCGTATGCTTCAAGAGCCCAAACTTCCATTTCACCGAAACGCTGTCCACCGAACTGTGCCTTACCGCCGAGAGGCTGCTGTGTAACAAGTGAGTAAGGGCCGGTTGAACGTGCGTGGATCTTGTCGTCAACAAGGTGGTGAAGTTTTAGGTAATGCATGTGTCCGATCGTTACGGGACCGTCGAAGTATTCGCCGGTACGTCCGTCACGAAGACGTACTTTACCGTCTCTTGAGATCGGAACGCCTTTCCAGAGTTCTCTGTGAGCTCTGTTTTCGGATAAGTATTCGTAAACTTCCTTAAGAAGCTCATCCTTGTGCTTTGATGAGAATGTCGGAGCCTTCTTGTCGTAAGCAACTCCTTCTTTCTCTGCCCATTCTTTTGCTTCTTTGTCATCGAAAGGAAGATTTACGTAATCGTTTGCAAGGTCGAGGGTATCCATGATGTCTTCCTCGTTTGCACCGTCAAAGACGGGTGTTGCCACGTTAAAGCCGAGCGCTTTTGCGGCAAGTGAGAGGTGGATCTCAAGGACCTGACCGATATTCATACGCGAAGGAACGCCGAGCGGGTTAAGCACGATGTCCAAAGGACGACCGTTGGGAAGATAAGGCATATCTTCTACGGGAAGAACTCGGGAAACAACACCCTTGTTACCGTGACGACCTGCCATCTTATCGCCGACGCTGATCTTACGCTTCTGAGCGATGTAAACTCTTACCGCCTGGTTAACACCGGGCGAAAGCTCATCGCCGTTTTCTCTTGTAAATACTTTGGCATCAACAACGATACCGTATTCGCCGTGAGGTACCTTAAGTGAGGTATCTCTTACTTCTCTTGCCTTCTCGCCGAAGATCGCTCTTAACAGTCTTTCTTCTGCGGTAAGCTCTGTCTCTCCCTTGGGAGTAACTTTGCCGACAAGGATATCACCGGCACGAACCTCTGCACCGATACGGATGATTCCGCGATCGTCGAGATCCTTTAATGCATCTTCGCCGACACCGGGAACATCACGGGTGATCTCTTCGGGTCCGAGCTTTGTATCTCTTGCCTCTGCCTCGTATTCCTCGATGTGGATGGATGTATATACGTCGTCCTGTACAAGACGCTCGCTAAGTAAAACCGCATCCTCGTAGTTGTAGCCTTCCCAGGTCATGAATCCGATAAGAGGGTTCTTACCGAGAGCAAGCTCGCCGTTTGAGGTTGAGGGGCCGTCTGCGATAACTTCGCCTGCGGTCACACGGTTTCCTTTGAATACTATGGGTTTCTGATTGTAGCAGTTTGACTGGTTGCTTCGTGAGAATTTGGTAAGGTGATAATCTTTCTTTGTACCGTCATCATAAGTGATCTTGATGAGGTTTGAAGAAACATAATCAACGGTACCGTTTCCTTCTGCAACTACGCAGACACCTGAGTCAACGGCTGCCTTGGGCTCCATACCTGTTCCTACTGCGGGAGCCTCGGTCATCATAAGCGGAACTGCCTGACGCTGCATGTTCGATCCCATGAGCGCACGGTTTGCATCGTCGTTCTCAAGGAAAGGAATGAGTGCCGTAGCTACCGAGAATACCATCTTGGGCGATACGTCCATGAAGTCGAACTCGGTCTTTGAATATTCCTGAGTCTCTGCACGGTAACGACCCGATACGGAATTCTTAACGAATGTACCGTCGGGATTGAGCTGTACGTTTGCCTGTGCTACATGATAGTTGTCTTCTTCATCGGCCGTCATGTAAACCCAGTCGTCGGTGACGCGCGGATTTTCGGGGTCGGTCTTGTCGATGATCCTGTAAGGAGCCTCGATAAATCCGTACTCGTTTATACGTGCGAAAGATGCAAGTGAGTTGATAAGACCGATGTTGGGACCTTCGGGAGTCTCAATGGGACACATACGTCCGTAGTGAGAGTAGTGTACGTCTCGAACCTCGAATGAAGCACGTTCTCTTGAAAGACCGCCGGGACCGAGTGCCGAAAGACGTCTCTTGTGAGTAAGCTCACCGAGAGGGTTGTTCTGGTCCATGAACTGTGAAAGCTGTGATGAACCGAAGAACTCTTTAACGGCTGCCTGTACGGGCTTGATGTTGATGAGTGCCTGAGGAGTAACCTCATCGGAATCGTGAGTGGTCATACGCTCGCGGACAACTCTTTCAAGTCTTGAAAGACCGATGCGGTACTGGTTCTGCAAAAGTTCACCCACCGCACGGATACGACGGTTTCCGAGGTGGTCGATATCGTCATCGTTGCCGATGCCGTACTCAAGGTGAATGTTATAGTTGATGGAAGCAAAGATATCTTCCGTAGTAATGTGCTTGGGAATGAGCTCGTGGATGTTCTTCCTGACAGCTTCCTCGATATCGCTCTTCTTCTTGTTCTCTTTAAGGATGGCTTCCAAAACGGGATAGTAAACTCTTTCCTTAATACCGAGCGCAGCTGCGTCGATCTTAACGAAATTGGTGATGTCTACCATTAAATTTGAAAGAACCTTAACAACCTTTTCCTCTGTCTGTACATATACAAAAGGAACTGCTGCGTCCTGGATCTTGTCTGCGATCTCTCTTGTAGCCTTCTCGCCTTTTGCAAGCAAGATCTCGCCGGTCTTGGGATCGACAACATCTTCAGCCATCACATGGCCTGCGATACGGTTTCTGAAAGAAAGCTTTTTGTTGAATTTATAACGTCCAACCTTTGCCAAGTCATATCTTCTGGGGTCAAAGAACATACCCTTTATAAGGCTTTCAGCGTTCTCAACACTCAAAGGCTCACCGGGTCTGATCTTCTTGTAAAGTTCGATAAGGCCTGCCTCTTCGCTGCCTTCGGGATTCTTATCCGAAACTGCCGGGTCCTTTGCGATCGAAGCTTCGATCTTGGGCTCGTCGCCGAAGAGTTCTCTTATCTGTGCGTTGGTACCAAGACCAAGGGCACGAACGAGTACCGTGATCGGTACTTTTCTTGTCCTGTCAACGCGTACGTAGAACACATCGTTTGAGTCGGTTTCATACTCAAGCCATGCGCCACGGTTGGGAATAACGGTAGAGAAATAAAGTTCTTTACCTATCTTATCATGTTCAATATTGTAGTAGATACCGGGAGAACGAACCATCTGGCTTACGATAACACGTTCGGCACCGTTGATAACGAAGGTACCGGTAGCGGTCATAAGCGGAAGGTCGCCCATAAAGATATCGTGCTCAAACACATCGCCCGTCTCAAGATTGTGAAGACGAACCTTTACCTTAAGGGGAGCGGCATATGTCGCATCTCTCTCCTTGCATTTCTCGATCGAATACTTAACGTCATCTTCGCAGAGTTCGTAGCTTACGAATTCAAGGCTCAAATGACCCGAGAAGTCCTCGATGGGAGAAATGTCGTCAAACGCTTCGCGAAGTCCGTCCTTTAAGAACCACTGGTAGGAATCCTTCTGCACCTCGATGAGGTTGGGCATCTCCAAAACCTCTTTCTGGCGCGCATAAGTCATGCGTTGGCTCCTGCCGGCCTGAGTGGGACGTATTCTGTTTTTTTCCATGGACAATCACCCCGTTCTTATGATTTGGCACTGGTTTTTATAAGTAAAAAAAGCCACAAAAAAACAAAGCACTCCACAATAGTGCACTGTCCATTCTACAACAAGGAAATTTTGAAGTCAAGAAAAAATTGAGGGCGAAAAAATAAAGTAAATTTTCAAACTAAGTGCAACACCCCCGTTGCGGTTACTATGACAAAATGATTTTCCACCATAGTAAGTGCAACACTAAGCGAAAGGGCTTAGTGGGTGTTGTGCTTTCAATAATTATTTGAAAGGAAGTGCAATAATATGAATTATTTTATAACCCTAAATGTAAAATCCGATATGAGTTACGAGTATCTGATAAAAGAAATAGAAAAAACATCTATTGATATTCTCGGAATCGAAGCTGTAACCGAATGGAAAGATTCCTCTATATCAGCAGAATCATATGAAAACGCAAAAAAGGCTTTTAACAATCACAAAAAGAAGCTTCGATTTTGATTATCTTAATGGGACTATTTGCCTTTTACTTTTAATAATACAATGCGAATAGTCCCATTTTGCATATATAATTACTGGTTCATTAAAATCCCAAAGTACTTTTCTAATTTCAAAGTATGTATTAGGATTCGCGATTTTGACAACCAACTCAAAGCGTGGTTCAGTAAAAGGATATGTAAAATACAATAATTGTTTGTCTGTATCGTACCTATTCATATATTTGCATTCAACAAGCTTAATATCATTAACGTATTTGGTATATAATTTGAGTGTATTTCTTCCTGCAAATATATCTATTACTCTTAGTGTGTCGTTTAATTTGGTAGATGGTTCATTTGAAGCACATACATAGTATAATTGCCTTAACGTAGTAATGGGTTTAATTTCTTTTCCTCGTTCATCTACTTTTCGGACAGTTTGAGAAAGTTTAGATAAAGAAGCTTTTGTATTCTCTTTCTTTTTACCTTCTAATCTCTCTAAGAAATCTTCCGCTGAAAGGGATTTCGTTTCATAATCATATTTATTCCCTTCTTCGCTTCTAACATAAGGAACAAAACAACTATCGGAATGGGTAGAAGACGGCAATTTGAAAAAGCAATTATTCCTTTTATTTGAGTGTAAACTTCTGAACCCAAACTTGCATTTGCAAGAGATACAAGGACAATAATAGTTTTTACTCTGATTTTCTGCTGTGACATCTTCAGCTTTAATAAAATCCGTATCGTCATTTAAACTTTTAAGAGCGTAAAACATACAACCTTCTCCTTTTTAGTTGACTTCCTATCTTAATCCCATACAATTAAATATAGCGCATAAACGAAAAGCATCAGATTGAGTTTGGCGACCATCTGATGCTCTTTCTTTAGATGTCGAAACACCTAAACTGTATTCATTTGTCTACTATACTATGCTATACAAAGAGTGTATGTCAAGAGTAGTAGGCTTATTTTCGTTCGGTGTTTTGTCTGCGACTTTCACAAAAAGGGAGGCTTTCTCCGTGTATAAACACCTAACGATCGAGCAGCGCGTTCTCATAGAGGACCGACTGAACAAACGCATTTCTATCCGGGCCATCGCCAAAGAATTAGGCGTGGCTCCGTCCACTATCCTTCGAGAAATAAAGCGTCATACCGTTGTTAGCAAAGCAATAACCAATGATTGTGCTATTCGTCAAGGCTGTATCCATAAAAATCTGTGTAATGATAAATACTGCGCCCGGCTGTGTTCGAAATGTAAGTCCGTCAACTGTGTTCTTTACTGCACGGATTATATAAAAGATAGTTGCGGTAAGCGTTACGAACCATTACACATATGCAATGGGTGTAATGCGGTTCATATTTGTCCGCACGAAAAAGAAGTCTATCGGGCCAATACAGCAGACCGACAATACCGTAATGACCTTGTGGCTTCAAGAACCGGTTTTGATGTTACCGACAAAGAAATGGAAAAGATAGACGCTCTGGCATCACCCCTTATTAAGAATGGCCTATCACCTTATCATGTAAAACAGACTTTAGGCGAAGAGCTTCCCGTCAGCGAATCCACTTTGAGGCGTATGATCGACCGTTGTGAACTTAACGCGAGGAACATAGACTTGCGGGATAAAGTTAAACGAAGTCCCCGTGATAAGACCCAAAACAAAAACCGTAACAAGACTTTGTCAGTGTCAAAAGTCGGACGCTTTTACGAAGACTATTTAAAATACATCAATGACAACGATACGACCACCGTAGAAATGGATTGTGTGGAAGGAACCAAAGAGGATACGAAAGCATTACTTACACTTACATGGATAGAACTGTCTTTACAGATAGCCCTTGTTTTACAAGAAAAGACATCGGAGCGGGTAGTGGAGGCTCTCGATAAGTTGGAAGACGCACTCGGATCGGAACTGTTTAAAGAAGTGTTTCCGCTGATACTTACCGATAACGGCGGTGAATTTACCGACATACCCGGTATGGAAACGTCTAAAGGTGGTTTTAAAAGAACAAAGATTTTCTTTTGCGACCCAAATCGTTCAGACCAAAAGGGAACATGCGAAAATCACCACAAGATGATCCGTTACTGTATTCCCAAAGGAACACGCCTTGATCCTTTCGACCAATTTGATATTTCCCTTATGATGAACCACATCAATAGTTACAAAAGAAAAGCCTTATTTGGTAAAAGCGCATTCGAACTTGCCAAAGGAGCCTTGCCAGAAGATTTCTTTATCCTTTTGGGCATGGAAGAAATAGATCCGACCGAGATAGTCTTAACTCCAAAACTCTTTCTTCATAGTAAGTGCAACGGGTGAAAGGTGTTGCACTTACTATGACAAAAACTTACGCCATAAGAAAAGAATGGCGAAAAACAAAGGATCCTCGAACAATGACAAAAGAACACTGTCCGAAAATCCTTTTATTTACTGAAAGTGCAAGTGCAACAGGGGTGTTGCACTAAAGTTGAAAATTTTCCATAATTTTTTCGCCCTCTTTAAGTGCCGTTAAGCTCTTGATTTTATTATCTCTTTTAACACCGTTTCATAAAGGATGTTCGGATTGATCGGTTTTGACAGATGTGCGTTCATACCCGAATGTGCCGACAGGCTTACGTCATCGGAAAAAGCATTGGCCGTCATCGCTATGATCGGTATGCTCATTGCATCCTTTCTGTTAAGACTCCTTATCTTCCTTGTAGCCTCAAGACCGTTCATCTTGGGCATCCTTATATCCATTAAGATAGCGTCGTAATATCCTTCATCGGAATTGGAGAACCTTTCCACCGCTTCGGCTCCGTTAACGGCCGTATCGGTCAGGATGCTCTTTCTTGAAAGTATCGCAACCGCGATCTCGCGGTTTATCTCGTTGTCTTCCGCGATAAGGACTCTCTTGCCTTCAAGCTCGTCGATATTGAGTTCGATCTTGTCGTCGGTATCGGTTTCTTTTTCATGCGATACCGTAAGGAACAGATCGACCACAAATGTGGTTCCCACGTTTTTCTTGCTGGTAACGCTTATCGTTCCGCCGAGCGCATCCACAATACCTTTTGTTACCGAAAGACCGAGACCCGTTCCGTTAAGGCTTTCCCTGTTTGACTCGATCTCCTGCGTGAAAGGCTCAAACATGTGCTCTATGAAGTCTTCGCTCATGCCGATACCGTTGTCCTTGATAACGAACCTGAAGTGTTCCTTGTCTTCGGCGGGGCCTACATTGTAGGAATTGAACTCAATGCGTCCGCCCGGATTGGTATACTTGACCGCATTTCCGAGAAGGTTCATGAACACCTGCGTCACTCTTAACCTGTCGGACTTTATGATCGTGCTGTCGGCGATCTCGGAGTTGGGAACGAACGTGATGTCTTTTTGCATGCACAAAGGAAGTATCAGTGTCCTGATGCTCTCAAGCAGTTCTTTGTAGGAGAACTCGCCTTCCATTATATTGATGTGTCCCTCTTCTATACCGGACATATCAAGCATGTCGTTTATAAGCTGCAATAAGAAGTTGCTCGATACCTTCATCTTGCCCACGTAATCTTTTAACATGGCCGGATTGTTTATCTCGTCTTCCATCAACGAAGCAAGACCTATGATCGCATTCATGGGAGTACGCATCTCATGACTTATTCTCGATAAGAACTCGGTCTTGACGTTGCTTGCGGCTTTTGCTTCTTCCAAAGCGATCTCGAGCTGCTTTTTGGATTCACTGTCTTTTCTTACAAGATCTGTAACGTCCTGCTTTAATACAATAAGGAAACGTTTGCCCGCATCAAGGTACGAGTAAGTGAAGTGTTTCTTTCTGGGCTCGTCTTCTCCGATAACGATCTCGTCGAGAAGTACCTCATAAACATCCTTTGTCTTTAACTCCTCGTAAACGTTCTTAAGATGTCCGGATTTAAGGGCACGCTCTCTGTCGTAATCGGCAACACATTCCGTAATGTAGCTTACCATCTCGGTCTCGTAATCTCCGACCGAATTGCCCCGAACCTCATTGTCGCTGTTGGTCCTGAAACTTAAGCTGTTATGCTTTCCTTTTTCGATACAAAGAACAAGATCGTAATCATGCGATATGAGTTTGTTGAGTATTCCGAGAAGTATCCTGTCCTCGGTAACGTCTTCAACTATGATCGTTGCCATGATCTCACCCGAGAGCGGATGAGGGCGGAAAGTGAGCTCAAACGAAAGCCACATGCTGTCTCCTCCGCGGAGGCTGAAATTGCCGGTAAGTGTTCTTTTTACCTTTTCGGCTTTAAAATCTTCTCTGTAGTTATCGATGTTAAAGAATTCTTCAAACGATCTGTAAGTCTTGGGGTCGCCGGCGTATCTTAATATGCGGCGCATGGCCTCATCCCAGTCCATGAAAGGTTTCAGATCGAAAATGTTGTTTTCACGAACGCTGTCAAGCTTGTTCTTGGTGAGATTGAAAACGATAGTGAAGGTTTTTCTTTTGCCCTTATTGTAATCATCCATCAGCCCGTAGCGGACATTGCCCTCCCAGAAAGCTTTGGAAGCGTCGTAGAAAGGATCGTCGGAACCGGTCGTGATGTAGTTCAATTCGTTCATGAAAACGAGGTTTTCCATCCTTACATACCAGCAAAGAAGGCCGGAGAGAACGGAGATGAAAAATGCGGCCAGAATGGACAGTATGCCGTTAACAGTGACCTTTCCGTCGACCGTAACATGATAGCAGACGAAGAAGGCGACCGCCCCCTCTATCTGACCAAGCAGTAAAAAGAAAGGATTGAGCAAAAGGAAGCAGGCGACCACGAGGGCGATCGCAAAATAGATTATAAATGCACGGCAGTCGCTGTAGATGAATCGCATATGGCACGCGAAAGTAAAACCGAATATGTATCCGGCTATCAAAAACCAGTCCTGCGCCTTCTCGATCCGATCGCGCGTAAACAGCCAGGCGAAGATCAGCAGAATGCAGATGCCGACATAGACAAAAAGACACGGCCTGATGGAGTTGGGATTGATGATCATTCTCATGATGATCGCAAGCATAACAAGCGTCATGAAAAGACTTGCGGCAACCCAAAGCCCCATGATGTTCTTTTTGTCGATCTCTTTTTTGTACTTGTAAAATGCGTTTAAGTTAAATATACGTGCCCGCATGATGACCTCTATGCGTAAATATTGTTGGTATCCTTTTTGAACCTGATGTTTTTAAGTTTAAGACCCGACTGCATGAATTGGATCTTAAGGAAGCGTTCAGTGGAGTAACCGTGGCCGAGAAGAACGTCCTCGGGAGTGTATTCCTTTTCGCTTCCGTTTTTGCTTATGACTTTCATGACCGTGTTATTGATGGAGAAAGAAACCGCCATCTGTGAAAGTTCACTTCCCTCTGCGGCCATGTCGAAAAGCATGTGATAATCGCCCTTTTCGGGGAAACGAAGCGTGATCATGTTGACATTTCCGCGCTCTGTCTTCAAAAGTGAAGCATCGAATCCCTCGTCTTCCTTTACGTCGTATGTGAACTCAACGTCCGCCATGACTACGTTCGGAGAAGGTCTGTCGATGTCGTTGAACTTCACTTCTTCTCCCACGAGCCTGTCGTAGGCGGGAGTGTTCATTACGGTCTGTATGATGTTTGAAGCGTTTCTTGCAAGCTCGTCACGGTTGAACGTGCCGTTCTCTCTTGCCTCGGCGCTGTCATCGTGATTGTCGTTGTTCTCCGAAGAATTGGTGACCATGTAAAGATCGTTCTGTGCGCGTATCATAAGGCCGGTCTTTCTTATGGTAGGCTCGGGATCTTCCTTGGTACCTACCACAGCCCACCAGTCGGTCATAGCCACACCCTTAAAGCCCCAGTCCTTTCTGAGGATCGAAGTCGTAAGTTCAAAGCTTCCCGCGGTATGGTAACCGTTAAGGCTTCCGTATGTCGTCATTATGTGTGTTGCGCCGCCTTCTCTGACCGCAAGCTCGAAACCTCTTAAATATATCTCGCGGAGCGCTCTTGCCGAAACGACCGAATCTGTCACATGGCGCTTGTTTTCCTGGTTGTTGCAGGCAAAATGCTTTACACAGCCTGTAGTGTTCGACTTCGCCATACCGGTAAGCTCCGCTGCCGCGATCTTGCCGGTAACGAGCGGATCTTCGCTAAAATATTCAAAATTACGTCCGTTAAGAGGATGCCTCTTAATGTTCATTCCCGGACCTAGTATACAGTCTATCTTATCTCTTAAAAGCTCCATTCCGAGGAATGTGAACAGCTCTTTTACAAGCTTAACGTCAAATGTGGAAGCAAGACATGTGCCGCCCGGAAGCTGGAATGCCATCGTACCGTCATCGATCCTGAGACCGTTTGGTCCGTCGGTACATGCCGCAGCCGGAATTCCGTAGTCTCTCAGCGAATCGCATACACCACCGTAAGCCGCGCAGGTTCCGGGAACGACTCTTCTTGAGCTCATTCCTTCGCCTCGGCTCATGATGATAAGTTCTTCGTCGGTAAGCTGCGATACGAAATCTTCCATTGTGGCTTTGCCGCTTTTAACGTCAGTCAGTCTTATACCTTTGTCACCCGAATATGAAATGTGAGGAAGCGACTCTCTTTCCTGCGCGATCACTTCTTCAACTTCATGATCGGAAACGGGAACAGGCGCATATGCAGGTTTATATTCACAGTTTTCTTCGCTTGGCATGAGTCTTTCAAACTCTCTTATCGGATAGAGCGCATTTGAAACGTGCTCAACCTCGATAGTCTCCGAAAGTACGAATGAACCGACAGGCTGTGCGCTTCTTACGTCGCTTCCGACATAGAAAGTGTACTCGCCTTCTTCCATAACAAAACTGTCTTTGTATCCGGTAACTCCCGAATCGTCAAACGAAGACATTTCTCTCATCGACCATTCGATCGTAAAAGTCTCGCTTTCACCGGGATTGAGGAGTTTTGTCTTGTCAAAGGCTATCAGTACTCTGGCGGGTTTGCCGAGCATTCCCTGAGGAGCGCTCATAAATACCATAACGGTTTCTTTGCCCGCATAGTCACCCGTATTTTTTACGGTAACCGTAACAAACGGCTCGCTTTCAAGTGAGAAACTCGCCTCTTTTGAAAAAGAAGTATATGAAAGACCGTATCCGAAAGGATATAAAACCTTATCCTTGGCAAAGGTCTCAAAATATCTGTATCCGACGTAAATGTCTTCCTTGTAGTAGTTTCTTACAAGATCTCCGAAGTTGGCATCGGAAGGATAGTCCTTGATATCGAAGGCAACGGTCTCGGTAAGTCTTCCCGAAGGAGACACTTTTCCGCTGACAAGATCGGCTACGGCGTTACCGCCTTCACAGCCGCCCTGCCAAATATACATCACTGCCGAAGGGTTGAGTTCTCCGACCCAGTTCATATCTATGATGTCACCGCCGTTTATCAAAACGGCCGTTTTCTCAAAATATTTGGTGACGGTTTTGATCATTTCCTTTTCACCGTCGTTAAGATAGTAATCTCCCGCCTCGGCTTTGCAGTCTTTGTCTTCTCCCGCGAGTCTTGAGATAAACACGATCGCGGTGTCGGCATTTTCTCGGGCCTTATTCACAAGTTCTTCACCAAGAGGCATCTCAACCTGGCTTGCAGGCTCGGTTGCCCAGCCGTGTCCGGAATCGAAAGGATTCTCTTCTATCCACTTTCTGTAGATATCCGAAAGCGGTTCATAGACCTTGAGATCGTCGCAGGCGGTAAATCCCTCGTAGAAATTGACAACGTAAGGCACGTTTACCAGTCCGCCCGAACCCGTGCCGCTTTTGATGTAATCAAACTGAGTACGTCCGAAAAGAGCTACCGAGCCGCCTTTTTTTACAGGGAGAGTCCCGTTGTCGTTTTTTATAAGAACAGCTCCTTCAGCTGCCGCACGTCTTGCCAGTGCGATGTATTCTTTCCAGTCGAAATCAATGGTTTTCATGTCTTTTTTCCCTTTCGGACAAGATGGCATAATACCGTTTCATTATATATTAAACAGGGCGCATGTGCAATAAAACACATGCGCCCAACGGCTCAAAATATAGGCTCGATCTCAGAAGGAGTGGCCGCCGCCACCGCCTCCGCCACCGCCGCCTCCTCCGCCGCCTCCGCCGCCACCGCCGGATGAGCTTGAAGGGGGATTGTATACTTTGGTGGTATGAGTCTTAACAGCCTGCGGCTGACCCAGATTCATGTAGTTGAACGCCAGTCTTGCCATTAGCTTGTCGTCCTGTTTCTTTGCTTTCGAAAAAGCGATCACTATACGATAGTTTATAAATAACGCTGCCAGAAGTGCCAGGAGCGCATTTCCTATATAACGCATAGGTTCTGCGATTCGCTGTCCGGCGAGAACATCGTACATCTCGTTAAATGCCTCTTTGGAACACTCATAATATTCGCCCTTGGAAGCATATCTGTAAATATTATCCGTTATCGTATCGGCTTTTCTTGAAGTGATCTTTCGGTAACTTTTACCGTCCGACCATATCCAGATGTTACGGTTATCCATATCGATGACAAAAACGGTTCCGTCTCCGCTTCCGAACTTCTCATGGCAAAAGCTTTGCGCATAAGACGAAGTGGAACCCGAATTGTGATCGGTTGACGAAAATGCGGCCGAGGTATACTCGGTAAGCTTGTACATCTCGTTAAGAAGGTCCTCTTCCTCGAGAGTCGTCAAAAGGTCGGCTTCGTCTTCCACGATGACCGTATATCCCGTATCGGGGTTCGTTCTTTCGTTAACGTATGTCGTAACGGGCTCGGAGCTCCTCGGAAGAGTCAGGGTAGCGACCACTATCGTACTAAATATTGCCGGTAATATTTGCACTGTCATCGCCTCCTTTCTTCTTAAACTGAGGAAGCGGCCTGGTGGCCAGCTTGTTGTAGCGCCTCATTATGTCCGTGAGCATAAAGCAGTCGCACACTCCGGAAATGATGACCGTCACATAATAGTAAGCGTCATGAACGGGTTTAAACAGTATTAAGAGCGCACAAAGGATTATCGGTACAAAGAAAAAAGCCGCATTAGCCTTCCATATGCTCTTTGCTTCCCATTTTTCACGCGTTTTGAGCGCCTGCTTGTACTCTTTGTTTCTCTTGTTGATGCTTGAAAGTCCCGCATCATCCGAACCCATCTCTTTTGCCGCGATCTGTGACGACTGCGCATAGAGGCTTATCATACAGATGATGCTTATCACAGCTGCCGCGATTGAAAGAAACATGGGTCTTAACTGCAAAAACATGTTAAAGACTATAAAAAGCGGGATCGCAAGTATCAACGATCCTATGACATATTTTCTGATATCTACCGGGATGTCGGCCGCAGCCTTTCCGGTCTGACCGTTTATTACGGAATAAAGAACGCGTTCTTTGCCCTTCTTGTCCGTAGTCTTGTATGACATGAACCATACCGGGAACATCGCAAGAACGCTCTTGTTCGTCTTGGGATCGAGAGCTTTCTTTACGGATTCTTTCTCAACCGTGTATTTGCTTGAACGCTGCTGCTGCATTATCGCATCGGCCGCATGATCGCACACGATGTCTTTTGCTTCTTTTTCGTAAACGGAAGGTTCGACATCCATGGTGTCGGCATAAAAGCCGCTCATGAACGCGGTAGTAAAAGGTTTCGCCTCCTTAGCTTCATAAGGAGATATAGCCTGACTTAAATTGTCCGAGAAAGAAGAACTTGCGTCGTAGTTAACACCGTTATACTGCATGCTTATGTTGGTGGTAACTTTGTAATGATCGGTGTAATCGTAATTGCCTCTGTGATAGCAATGCTTGCCCGAATAGGTGATTGCGGCGTTCCTGGTAAAATCGTATACCCAGTAGGGCATATAGATCGCGCGAAATCCTGAAATGTTCTTGGGATCTTTTAACTCCTTGGGCGCAAACATGGCTTTTGTGAGAAGTTTTTTGTATTCTCTTGCACAGTCTTCCTTTGTCTTTTTGAAAGGAATGATCACCTCGGGACGTCTTATGCTTGTCATTCGTTCGTTAAGCGGTGTAGACGCTCCGCAGAAACTGCAGAATACCATTGCTTCGTTAACATCGCCCACTATCTCGCCGCCGCATTGAGGGCATGTGTAGATGTGAACCTGCATCGTCTCGATCGGCTTGGCATTGGCAGCTTCATCGATCAGTGCCGCATTTGTACCCGTATACGCGGGATCGACAACTTCCCTTGCGCTGTGCTTCTCGGTGATGGCATACGGATCCATGACCGTGTCGCAGTAGTCGCAGTGCATCTGTTGACGAGCGATGTCAAACTTCAGATTCTGTCCGCAATTTGGACACTCGTACATTTTTCTTCCTCCTTCTTTACTTTAAACTGTATACCGAATAAGAATTACCGTTTGAGGTAGTAAATTCATCTTTAAACGTTGCGCTGCCAAAGCAGTCGACTACCCATTCTTCAAGTCCGTCATTGGACTTAGCAACAAAGAACACGTTATCGTCTTTTAACAAAGCCTCTTTTAACGGCCTTGATATGAGCCTTGCTTCGTGCTTTTCTTCGAGCGTGCTGTTAAGAGTCCAGTTGCCGGGCTTTATGAGATTGAACGCCTCGCTTGCTTTGTCGTTGAACATAAACGCTGGCATGGCAGCGTAGGCTTGCGTATTTAAAACGTAAACGTTGTTCGGATTGGACTTAAAGTAAGAATTGATCTCCTGCCACTGTGTTGCCTTTTCGGTCAGCACTTCGTCGTCCACGAGTGTGCCTCTTAAGCTGTGATATCCGGCCAGGAAGATGAGCACTCCTACAAATATTGCCGCAAGTGCCTGCCATGCGGGCGACACGTTCAAATATCTGTCTTTTACGATGACCATCAAAAAGATCGAAAGAATGAGCGAGAGCTCCATCAGATAAAAGCCGTAAGTCACACGCTCCGGAAGTCTTTCGCGATACATAAAGTAGCCCGTAAAACACACCTCGTAAACAAGCGTTGCGCATATGATAAGCCCTGCCGGCTTTTCGTCTTTATAAAACATGAAGAAAAAGACCGAAACAAACACGACCGTGACCGCTATGCCCGCCAGTGTCGAATGCTTTTCCATGATCGCTGACGCGGTATCGCGTATCACTTTTCGGGGAACGGAGTAGTATTGCT
>JAILEQ010000061.1 GCA_024687305.1 Lachnospiraceae bacterium
GCCGTCGTACACCCAAGACTCGGTACATAAAAGATCGGATCGTATCCGAAGCCTTTGTTGCCGGACGGTTTGAACGCTATCGTTCCTTCGATCTTACCGGTAACGACCTTTTCCCTTCCGTCGGGAAATACCGCTGCCACCGCGCACACAAACCTGGCCGTTCTGTCCTTGTCTTTTGTTGCGTTGACACGCTCTATCAGATTTTTGTTCTTTTCTTCGTAAGTGGTGTCTCTTCCGAGATATCTTGCGGAATATATACCCGGCTCACCGTTAAGACAGTCTATCACAAGTCCCGAGTCATCTGCGAGCACTATGGCTTCTATCCCTTTTTCCACCAAGACTTCATGAACCGCTCTTGCTTTAATGAGCGAATTTTCTTCGAAAGTTTCACCGTTTTCTTCGGGATCGGACTCGATACCTTCTTCTTTCATGGAACTTACGGTAAATCCGAGGTCGTCCATGATCTCGCGGATCTCTGCCATCTTGTCTTTGTTTCCCGTTGCAAAAATCAGTTTTTTCATCTTTTTAGCGCAACATCGATGGCATCGATAATGCCCGTTGCTATCCTGTCTAAATAATCGTCTTTTAACAAAAGCTGAACTTCCGTATTGTTAGTTATCGTTCCGGCCTTCAGTCTGACCGCCGGCATCTTAAGCGCCATCAGTATCACATCGTCCGGATCGGCTTCAAAGAGGCCTTTCGCCCGGTTAACGCTGCTCACGGCACAGTTTTTAAGCACCGCATCCGCAAAATCAACATTCTCAAACCCGTTTCTGTAATAGTGAGAGTTGTATATCGCGCTCATTCCGAAATCCTTTGTATCATCAACGTTCGAGTCGAGTGCAAGAGCTATATAATAGTCTGCGCCCATTATATCTACGATATCAAGTCTTTCCTCGGTGAGTATGGTCTCATCACTCGTTCTGGTAAGAAGAACACGGTACTCCTTGTCCTTACTTTTCTCGGCTACGAGCTTTGCAAGTCTGAGTGTAATGTCCTTTTCCGCGGTGGAACCCGCAACCGCTCCCGGCTGACTTCCGCCGTAACAGGGATCGATCACTACAACGGGCTTATCGCTTTTAAAATCATTAAGAGCGATGTTAAGCACGTTCCCGCGTGTCGTAACGACCGGATCGTACGGTTTGAGCGTTTCAAACTCAAGCCTTGTCTTTTCCCCGTCGTAAGATACTGTCACTTCTTTTATGTTTTCAAAATCACCTGTCGGAGCATTGTTCAGAAAATAGTCCGTTCTATCATCGTTTAACACGACCGTGATCTTCTTAAGATCCGGTCTTGATGAGACTTCGGCGCTGCCGGCCGAAAGTGAAGGCAATGAGACGCTTATCGCGTTTCCCGTTCCCGACGATCGTACCTCAAGAATATATGAGCGATCTGCGTTGACCGTTTTGGTTGATCCTTTGTTCTGCTTTGCTTCTTCCTGCGCCTGAGCCTCTTCGGCCGTTACGAAAACAACCTTTTTCGATGCATAATCAAGCATCAAAGCCATGGATCCCGCGGCAATGATGATAAGAAGAACAGCATATATCTTATATAGTTTTCCGATAAAACCTGTTGTTTCTTCCATTTAATATATCTCTGTGTAAGTCTATGCTCTCTTGGGCGGTTTCTTTCCAAGGAACGAATAGTAATATGTCTTAAGCATTCCGTTGTATATCTTACGGTTTTTGTCGGCTTTAAGACCAAACGTTTCTTCCGCCTTGTCAAACGAGGTGATCACAAACATCGACCAGTCGTTAAGAGCCTTATAACGATCGGCAAGTGTTTTGTAAAGCGGAAAGAGCGCTTCTCTTTCTTCAAGCCTCTCACCGTAAGGCGGATTGGTGATAATGAAACCGTACTTCGAAGAATGGCTCAGATCTTTAACATCGCGTGTCTGGAAGTGAATGAGAGAATCGACGCCGGCAAGCTTTGCGTTCGCTCTTGCGGTCTCGATCATCGACTTATCTATATCGTAGCCCTGAATATCGCAGTCGGCGGGCATCTTTACCTCGTCTCTCGCTTCATCGAAAGCGTCTTTCCAGACTTTCGGAGCAACTATATGTTCCCAGTCCATGGCAGAAAAATCTCTGTTCATTCCGGGAGCCATATTAGCCGCCATAAGTGCTGCTTCAATGGGAATGGTTCCCGAACCGCAGAAAGGATCGACAAGTATTCTCCCCGGCTTCCACGGAGTGAGCATTATGAGCGCAGCTGCAAGATTTTCAGCGATCGGAGCCTTTGCAACAAGCTTTCTGTATCCTCTTTTGTGAAGACTCACACCGGTAGTGTCAAGTCCGACGGTCACTTCATCCTTTAACAAGGTGACTCTTATGGGATAGTCGTCGCCCGTCTCCGGAAAGCGTTCGATACCGTATACGCTCTTCAGTCTTTCGACCATTGCTTTTTTCATTATCGACTGAATATCCGAAGGCGAAAAAAGCTTTGATTTGATACTTGCCGCTTTAACCACGTTAAATCGCGCATCGGAGGGAATGTAATTTTCCCAGTCGAGAGCCTTTGTCGCTTCAAAAAGTTCATCGTAAGTCTCCGCATGGAATCTGCCGACTTTTATAAGCACTCTTTCGGCAGTGCGAAGCCCTATATTTGCCCGCGCCACGGCTTCTTCGTCGCCAAGAAAAGATACTCTTCCGTCTTCGGTGAGCGAAACGTCGTAGCCAAGGTCTGTTATCTCTCTTTTCAAAACGCTCTCAAGCCCGAAATGGCAGGGAGCGATAAGTTCAAATTTTCTCATAAAGATAATATATCCCACAGGGTATTTAACGTCAATAAAATCAAGGGATTGGGGAAAATTATTAAGGAAAACCTTTTCGGTACTTTAGTACTAATTTTTTGTTAATTTCTATTGATTTTTTGGTACTGGAGTACTATTATAATAATTGTACAGCGGGGCAAGTTTCCCGGACAATACAGTTGCTGGCACTACCTAAGGTAT
>JAILEQ010000131.1 GCA_024687305.1 Lachnospiraceae bacterium
CAGGGTCTTATAAGATCATATTTTGAAATAGCAAAAGATCTGGTAAAGACTGAAGTAAAAGAGAAGTTCGATGAGGCTTCAAAAGCCATTAAGTCCTCAAAGAAGACGGAGAAAAAGATAACAATTAAGGGAGATAAAGAAAATGAATGAAGTTTTGTCAAAGATTCAAAAGATCGGGATAGTTCCCGTAGTCGTTCTTGACGACGCAAAAGACGCGAAGCCTCTGGCAAAAGCGCTTATCGACGGAGGTCTTCCCTGCGCCGAGGTTACTTTCAGGACCGATGCTGCGGAAGAATCGATAAAGATAATGACATCCGAGTATCCGGATATGCTTGTGGGAGCGGGTACCGTTCTTACTACCGAACAGGCTTACAGGGCGATCGCCGCGGGAGCAAAATTTATTGTTGCTCCGGGACTCAATCCGACCGTGGTAAAGTATTGTATCGAAAAAGGCGTTCCCATGGTTCCGGGCGTTAACAATCCTTCCGATATAGAGGCTGCCCTTTCGCTCGGGCTTGATGTTGTCAAATTCTTCCCGGCAGAACAAAGCGGCGGGATCAAAATGATAAAGGCGCTTGCGGCACCGTATGTTAATTTGAAGTTCATGCCTACCGGGGGTATAAATGCCGACAATATCTGCGATTATCTTTCTTTTGACAAGGTTATCGCCTGCGGCGGTTCATGGATGGTAAAGAAAGATCTTGTAAAAGCAGGAAAATTTGATGAGATCAGAGCGCTTACCGAGGAAGCGGTACGTACTATGCTCGGTTTTTACGTTAAGCATGTCGGTGTAAATCATACGTCCAAAGAAGAGGCTTCCAAAACGGCAAAAACCTACGAGAATCTTTTCGGATTTATGACCGATGAAAGAGAAGCATCGTACTTTGCCGGAACTCAGATCGAAGCCATGAACTCAAAGGCTCCCGGAACGATGGGACATATCGGTATAGGCACCAATTCCGTTGAGAGAGCGGTCAATTATCTTGAAAGCGTAAAGGGTGCAAAGTTTAAAGAAGAAACCAAGAAATATAAAGACGGAAAACTTAATTTTGTATATCTTGAGGATGAGATCGGCGGATTTGCCGTTCATCTTGTAAGCAAATAAAGGAGAACAGGTAAAGTTATGGCTAAAGTAATTACAATGGGTGAGATAATGTTAAGACTTTCCACCCCCAATTTTGAGAAATTTATTCAGGCAGACGAGTTTGATATCAACTACGGCGGCGGTGAAGCCAATGTAGCCGTGTCACTTGCAAATTACGGACATGATGCCGAATTTGTTACGGCTGTTCCGGACAATGAGCTCGGCGAGTGCGCGGTAGCAGCTTTAAGAAAATACAACGTAGGTACAAAGTTTATTGCAAGATGCGGTGAAAGACTCGGTATTTATTATCTTGAGAGCGGCTCAAGCGTAAGACCTTCGAAGGTCGTTTACGACAGAGCACATTCTTCGATCTCTACCGCAACAAAAGAAAACTTCGATTTTGATGCGATATTTGAAGGAGCGGACTGGTTTCATTTTACCGGAATAACTCCCGCCCTTTCCGACAGCGCCGCAAAACTTACAAAAGATGCGCTTATCGCCGCAAAGAAGCACGGCGTAAAGGTTTCGGTCGATCTTAACTTCAGAAAGAAACTCTGGAGTTCCGAAAAGGCTCAGTCTGTTATGAAAGACCTCATGCAGTATGTGGACGTATGCATAGGAAATGAAGAGGATGCGGAACTGGTGCTAGGTTATAAGCCCGGTAAGACCGATGTTACAAGTGGAGAACTGGAACTTCAGGGTTACAGGTCGATTTTCGAGCAGATGGTCAAAGACTACAATTTTGAATATTGCGTTTCTTCGTTAAGAGAGAGCAAGTCAGCGTCGGACAACGGATGGTCGGCATGCATATATAACGGAAAAACAGGAGAATTCTATCACTCCAAGAAGTACAGACTTCATCCGATCGTTGACCGCGTGGGCGGCGGCGATTCGTTTGCGGGCGGAGTGATCTGCGGACTTTTGGACGGAAAAGATTTTAAAGATGCGCTCGAGTATGGCGTTGCCGCATCGGCTCTTAAGCATACCATTCCCGGAGATTTCAATTTTGCATCACGTAAAGAAGTGGAGACACTTGCAGGGGGAGATGCATCGGGAAGAGTACAAAGATAAATTTCCTGTAGACACTCGAACAAAGGTTTGGTATCATAATAGCGGACATCCCTTTTAGGGGTGTCCGCTTTTCAAGGAGTTTTATGAGTAAATACGATAACCTGAATGAACAACAAAAAGAAGCGGTCTTTACCGTAGACGGACCGGTTCTCATACTTGCCGGCGCGGGCAGCGGTAAGACGAGTGTGCTCACTCACAGAGTGGCTTACCTTATCGATGAAGCGGGCGTAAATCCCTACAACATTCTTGCGATCACTTTTACCAACAAAGCCGCTGAGGAGATGAGAGATCGAGTCGATAAACTTGTGGGATTTGGTTCCGAACAGATACATGTCTCGACATTTCATTCAATGTGCGTTCGTATTTTAAGGCGGTTTGCCGACAGGATCGGTTACGATTCAAATTTTACGATCTACGATACTGACGATCAGAAGCACGTTATCAAGGAAGTTTGCAAGAAACTTGAGATTGATACGAAGATGATAAAAGAGCGTGAGATCATGAATACGATCTCAAGCTGTAAGGACGAGCTGATAACCTTCGATGAGTATGCTCTCTCTTCTGCGGGTGATTTCAGACGCGGAAAGCTTTCTTTGTGCTACAGGGAATACCAGCAAAACCTTAAGAAGAACAATGCATTTGACTTTGACGATCTTCTTATGATGACGGTTGAATTGTTTAAATCCAACCCGGATGTGCTTGAAAACTATCAAAGACGCTGGCAGTACATCATGGTCGATGAGTATCAGGATACAAATACCGCTCAGTTTGAGCTTATAAGGCTGCTTGCCGGGTCGACACACAATCTTTGTGTGGTGGGAGATGACGATCAGTCGATTTACAAGTTCAGAGGGGCAAATATAAGAAATATTCTTGATTTTGAACATTATTATCCCGAAGCCAAGGTCATAAAGCTTGAGCAGAATTACAGATCCTGTCAGAACATTCTCGACGCCGCAAATGCTGTGATCAGAAACAATTCCGCCAGAAAGAGCAAGTCTCTTTGGTCTGAACGTGATGCGGGCAACAAGATTCATTTCAGGGAATTTGATAACGCATACGAGGAAGCGGAATACGTTTCCACCGAGATAAAACAAACGGTCAGAGAAGGATTTGCAGATTATAAAGACAATGCCGTTTTGTACAGGACCAATGCGCAGTCACGAAGCTTTGAAGAGCGTATGGTAAAGGACAACGTTCCCTACAAGATCGTAGGGGGCGTAAACTTCTATTCAAGACGCGAGATCAAAGATCTTCTGGCATATCTTAAGACGATAGACAACGGACGCGATGACCTTGCCGTGCGTCGTATAATAAACATTCCCAAAAGAGGTATAGGAGCTACTACGGTATCAAAAGTTCAGGAAGCCGCCGACGCTCACGGTATATCTTTTTTTGACGCGCTCGACAGACCCGATCTCACGGGAGTGAGAGGAACCGCAGGGGAAAAACTTCACAATTTTGTCAACATGATCCTTCTTTTTAGAGCCAGAGTCGAAGAGAAAGGCATGGAGAGCATTCTTGATGATGTACTGGACAGAACAGACTACATAAATCAGATGGATGTCGAGTCCGAAGAAGAAGCCGAGGAACGTATCGAAAATATCGAAGAGTTAAGAAGTAAACTCGCACTTTTCATCGAAGAAAACGATGAGCCTACGCTTTCTTCTTTCCTTGAAGAAGTCGCACTGATCGCCGATATCGACACCGTGGACGGCAACGATGACAGAGTTCTTCTTATGACCATTCATTCGGCTAAAGGTCTTGAGTTTAAAAACGTTTTTCTTGTTGGCATGGAAGACGGGCTTTTCCCAAGTTATATGTCTATATCTACGGGTGACAATGAGGTTGAGGAAGAAAGAAGACTTGCTTATGTGGCAATTACGCGTGCAAAGGATGATCTTACAATAACCACAGCCAAACAGCGAATGAATCATGGCGAAACACAATACAATCCCGTCAGTCGTTTCGTAAGAGAGATCCCGAGAGAATTGTTTGATATCGCTCCGAGGACAGCAAAGAGAAGGATCGATTTCGATGACTATGACGACTATGATAAGAAGCCGTTTTCTTTTTCCCATAAGCCCTATGCGCAGGAGTCTTACGCCGGATTTAAGCGCGTTAAAGACGAAGAACCGGTCACCGGTACGAAACCTTTCATCGCTACGATGAGCGCGGTAAAGAAAGGATCCGAACTTGCGGGATCGGGATCACTCGGATACGGCGTGGGCGATAGGGTAAGTCATGTTAAATTTGGAATCGGAACCGTTTTAAAGATTGAAGACGGCGGAAACGATAAGAAAGTGACCGTACAGTTCGACACGGCAGGTGTAAGAGTGATGTATGCCTCGTTCGCGAGACTTGTGAAAGTATAAAACACGATATGATTCTGTTAAACCTTTTTATAACGCATGGAATATTTAAAAAATGTGTGCATAAACAGGGAAAAAGTGTTATCATGAAGATACTTCATCCGAGCATTTGTATCGGATAAACGGAAGGAAACGGAGGGAATAGTATGCATAACAGAATAGAAGAATTAAAGGATATTGTTTTGGCAAGCAATCTGATGCCTCGTAAAGAAGAAAAGAAAACTAACCCCGCAGTTATAGTTCTTGCTGTTCTTGGCGCTATAGCTGCAGTTGCAGCGATCGCTTACGCTGTTTATTATTTCCTTGTACCGGAAGATTCAGAAGATTTTGAGGACTTTGATGACTTCGAAGACTTTGACGACATTGATGAAAGTGATGATCTCGAAGGCGACGAATGATCGTGTGATATGAAAGGATTGGGAGTGCCTCTAAGAGACACTCCTATTTTTTTACCCTATGAAAAAAGGACAGGAACTTACGGGAAAAGTTGTTGATGTACTTTTTCCGAATAAATCGATAGTCGATACCGATGAAGGACCGGTGATCGCCAAGAACGGAATTCCGGGCGATACGGTAAAGGTCCGCGTAACCAAGTTGAGAAAAGGTAAGCCGGAGGCAAATATAATCGCCGTTGAGGAAAAGGCGCCCGGAAGTATAGAGGCGCAGTGCCCTCACTTTAACATATGTGGCGGCTGCACCTATCTTACAATGAAATACGAAGCAGAGTTAGAACTCAAAGAGCGCCAGATCAAAAGGCTTCTTGACGGTGTGCTAAAGCCGGACAGTTACAGGTGGGACGGCATTAAGGGAAGCCCGGTTTGCGAAGGATATCGCAATAAGATGGAGTTATCTTTCGGCGATGAATATAAAGACGGACCCTTGTCACTTGGCATGCATAAAAGAGGCAGCTTCTATGACGTTGTTCTCACAGACGGATGTTATATCTGCGATGAGGATTACAGGATCGTGATAAAAGCCGTGCTTGAGTATTACAAAGAAAAAGGATACACGTACTATCACAAGATGAAGCATACCGGGTATCTCAGACATCTTCTTGTAAGAAAGGCACGATTTACGGGGGAGATCATGGTCGCGCTCGTTACCACGAGCGAGATCGAAGAAGATCTGACACCTTTTACCGATATGCTGCTTTCGTTGCCGGTAAAAGGCGAGATAGTGAGCGTTCTTCATACCGTGAACGATTCGCTTTCCGATGTCGTACAAAGTGACCGTACGGATATACTCTACGGCCGAGATTATATAAACGAGAAATTGCTGGGACTTGACTTTAAGATAAGCGAGTTTTCTTTTTTCCAGACTAACTCAGCAGGTGCGGAGGTGCTTTACGAGACCGCCAGAGAGTTTATCGGAGATATTAACGGAAAAGACGGCGAGAAGGCGGTCGTGTTCGATCTATATTCCGGAACCGGCACGATAACACAGCTTATGGCATCCGTTTCGAAAAAAGTAATAGGAGTCGAGATCGTGCCGGAAGCGGTAGAGGCGGCCAAAGAAAACGCTGCGCACAACGGCAT
>JAILEQ010000192.1 GCA_024687305.1 Lachnospiraceae bacterium
AGTTGATGTTGTTTATTGCGTACCTGCAATCGACATCGTACCTGTTGCTGAAGCTGTTAAGGGCACCAACGTTCATGTAGGAGCAGAGAACTTCTACATCGAGGACAAGGGTGCATTCACCGGTGAGATCTCAGCTCCCATGCTCAAGGAAGCTGGTGTTGAGTATGTTATCATCGGACACTCAGAGAGAAGAGATATCTTCGGTGAGAACGATATCCTCATCAATGCTAAGGTTAAGAAGGCATTTGCTTCAGGCCTTACCCCCATTCTTTGCTGCGGAGAGTCACTTGCTCTTCGTAAGGCAGGAACCTATAAGGAGTGGATCGCAAGAGAGATCGAGTGGGGTCTTACCGATGTCACCGCAGATCAGGTTAAGACTCTTGTTATCGCTTACGAGCCTATCTGGGCTATCGGAACAGGCGAGACCGCAACAGCAGATCAGGCAGAAGAAGTTTGCAAGCTTATCCGTGATCTTATAGCTGAAATGTACGATGCAGCTACCGCTGAGGCAGTACGCATTCAGTACGGCGGATCTATGAACGCAGGAAATGCCGCTGAGCTTCTTTCAAAGCCCGACATCGACGGCGGTCTTATCGGCGGTGCTTCACTTAAGCCCGACTTCGGCCAGATCGTTAACGCATAATTGCGAGCGTATTAAATTTAACCGTTAAAGACTCCTTACCATGTTATTTCTTGGCCGGGAGTCTTTTTTTGTGAACGTGCAATAGAGTACAAAGAAATAACTCCATAAAATCACGATTATTTAAGCAAATACTTTATCGAATCGAAATGTTATGCTATATTTATTCCAATAAGCACAGTGAGGACAAAACAGTGAGCAATCTCGACAAACGCGAAGAAATCGACATATTCGTTAAAAGCATAATTGAAGATTATACTCTCGGCAGAAATATTGATGAGATAAATCTGTTCAACAAGCCCGACAAGTCGGAAGTTCACGAACTTGTAAAGAGCCTGTTTAAAGTCGTTTATCCCGGCTATTTCAGGGATAAGACTTATAAGATATACAATCCTACGAACAGTTTTGCCGTGATAATCGAAGATGCCTTTTATCATCTTAACAAGCAGGTTACGCTTGCTCTTGATTACAGAAAAGGCGAATCGCTTACCAAAGAGCAAAAGGAAGAAGAAAGCTATCGCATATGCAAGGTTTTCTTTAGCAAGATCCCCGGGATAAGAGAATACGTAGAGACCGATCTTCTGGCAACTCTTGACGGTGATCCGGCAGCAGGCAATTACGAGGAGATAGTTCTTTCTTACCCCGGTATTACCGCGATTACTACATACAGACTCGCTCACGAGCTGTATGTTGAAAAGGTGCCCGTACTTCCGCGTCTGATGACAGAGTATGCACACTCTCTTACAGGTATCGATATTCATCCCGGTGCGACCATCGGAAAGTATTTCTTTATCGATCACGGAACCGGTATAGTAGTCGGTGAGACTTCAATAATCGGAGAGAATGTAAAGATATATCAGGGTGTTACGATAGGTGCGCTTTCCACAAGAGGCGGACAGACGCTTTCGGGAAAGAAAAGACATCCTACCATATGCGATAATGTTACGATCTATGCCAATGCGTCAATACTTGGCGGAGAGACCGTAATAGGAGAGAACGCCGTTATAGGCGGCAACACTTTCATAACAAGATCGATCGCGCCCAATACCAAGGTCAACATGAAAAACCTTGAAATGGAGTATCGTGGCGGAAACGAGCATAAAAGTGAAGAACCCGCTCAGGGTGATGAGTGGTATTATATTATATAAATAATTGAGGAGGTACAGAAATTGTCCCAGGAAATCCCTTATAAGATTTATTTAACAGAAGATGAGATGCCAACCGCATGGTACAACATGCGCGCGGATATGAAAAACAAACCGGCTCCGTTACTCAATCCGGGAACCTTGAAGCCCATGGCGGCCGAAGAGCTTTATCCCGTATTTTGCGAGGAGCTTGTAAAGCAGGAACTCGACGACACCACAAAGTTTTTTGAGATTCCCGAAGAGATCAGAAACTTTTATAAGATGTATCGCCCCTCACCGCTTGTAAGGGCATATTGTCTTGAAAAGAAACTTGATACACCCGCAAAGATATACTACAAGTTCGAAGGCAACAACACATCGGGAAGCCATAAGTTAAACTCGGCTATAGCTCAGGCATATTATGCAAAGAAGCAGGGCTTAAAGGGCGTTACCACTGAGACCGGAGCAGGTCAGTGGGGCACGGCTCTTTCAATGGCTTGTTCGTATTTCGACCTTGACTGCAAAGTATACATGGTAAAGGTTTCATACGAGCAGAAACCTTTCAGACGCGAAGTTATGCGTACATACGGTGCATCCGTTACACCTTCGCCTTCAGAGACAACAAATGTCGGAAGAAAGATCCTCGCAGCACATCCCGGCACCACAGGAAGTCTTGGCTGCGCAATATCCGAAGCCGTTGAGGTTGCCGTAAGCACTCCGGGCTACAGATATGTTCTCGGAAGCGTACTTAACCAGGTACTTCTCCATCAGTCCGTTATCGGTCTTGAAACCAAGGCCGCACTCGATAAATACGGCATCAAGCCCGATATGATCATCGGCTGCGCAGGCGGCGGATCGAACCTCGGCGGACTTATAGCACCTTTCATGGGCGAAAAGTTAAGAGGCGAGGCAGATTACAGGATCATCGCCGTAGAGCCCGCAAGCTGTCCTTCGTTTACGAGAGGTAAATATGCATATGACTTCTGCGATACCGGTATGGTATGCCCTCTTGCGAAGATGTACACGCTCGGCAGCGATTTCATACCCGCACCCAATCACGCCGGCGGACTTCGTTATCACGGCATGAGTTCAACACTTTCACAGCTTTACGATGACGGTTTCATGGAAGCAAGAAGCGTTAAGCAGACCGAAGTATTTGAAGCTGCCGAAACGTTTGCGAGAGTAGAAGGCATCCTTCCCGCTCCCGAGAGTTCACATGCCATTAAAGCTGCGATCGATGAGGCAATGAAGTGCAAAGAAACCGGAGAAGAAAAGACGATAGTATTCGGCCTTACCGGTACAGGTTATTTCGATCTTGTCGCATACGAGAAATTCCACAACGGTGAGATGAGCGATTATGTTCCCACTGACGATGAACTCGCGGCATCACTTGCAAAACTTCCTAAAGTTTGACCCACAAAACTTCCCGCGAAAGCGGGAAGTTTTAATAATTCGTATATTCGTATATGATACAAAATTAAAAGCAGTATATTTAAAACGGAGGGTGCCATGTACGATTCATATGTATTTGATCTTTACGGAACACTTGTGGATATAAAGACCGATGAGACTAAAAAGGTTGTCTGGAAGCAGATGGCGCTTTTTTACAGATATTCGGGAATAGTATATAACTGGGAAGAATTAAAAGAGATGTTCTTCCAGTATTGTCAGCGCGAAGAAAGAAGACAGAAATACGATAATACAAGCAAATTTTTCCATGAGACATATGCCGAGATAAAGATCGAGAATGTATTCAAAAAGCTTTATACGGCAAAGGGTGTTGAACCCGATGATGAACTTGTATACAAGACGGCTGTTCATTTCAGACGCATCACGATACAGAGACTTAAACTCTATAAGGGTGCGAGAGAGCTGCTTGAAGCGATCAGAAATTCAGGCAAGAAGTTATATCTGTTAACGAACGCGCAAAGAGTGTTTACCGAATTTGAGATAAACTCTCTTGATATTGCCAAATACTTTGACGGAATAATCATTTCATCGGACGAAGGTGTCAAGAAACCCGACAAAGAGTTTTTCAATATTCTCAAGGACCGTTACGATGTCGATTTCAGTAAAGCCATAATGATAGGCAACGATGCGGGAAGCGATGTAAACGGAGCCAAGAAAGTCGGAATGGACGCGATGTATATACATTCAAATATATCGCCTGCGGATGATAGGACACCGAATTGCAAATTTGTACTCGAAAAGATGAACTTAAAACAAGCCGGGAAACTGTTGCTTGAATAAGATAAAGCGGAGCAAAGGCTCCGCTTTAATGCGCTTAAGCGCGAAATAAAAATGTTTCTGCATAAACGACGTATCGATTCGATACGTTTTCTTTTTCTAGCACTGCTGTGCCATTATGAGGTTGTAATAGAGACCTTTACGGTTCATCAGTGCTTCATGATCACCTTCTTCGGCAATACCGCCGTTTTCAATCACAAAGATACGGTCGGCGTTACGTATGGTCGAAAGGCGGTGAGCGATCACGAAGGATGTTCTGCCTTTAAGGATAACTTCAATACCTTTTTGCACCAGAAGCTCACTCTTGGTATCGATCGACGATGTTGCTTCGTCGAGTATAAGTATCTTGGGATCGGAGATTATCGTTCTTGCAAACGCAAGAAGTTGTTTTTGGCCGGCGCTTAAATTGCCGCCTCGCTCCGTAAGTTCGGTATCGTATCCTTTTTCAAGCCTCATTATAAAATCATGAGCATTGACCGCTTTGCAGGCGGCTTCGATCTCTTCGTCGGTGGCATCGAGCTTACCGTATCTTATGTTGTCTTTTATGGTACCGGTAAACAGATAATTGTCCTGCGTCATTATTCCGAGCTGAGAGCGAAGAGAATGAATGGAAACTTTCTTTACGTCGTTACCGTCTATCAATACTTTTCCGCTTTGCACATCGTAGAAGCGTGAGATAAGGTTTACGATAGTTGTTTTCCCGGCTCCCGTAGGGCCTACGAGCGCTATTGTTTCTCCCGGCGTTATATCGAAATTTACATCCTTAAGAACCGGCACTTCGTCTTCGTAAGCAAAGCCTACATTTCTGAACGATACATTGCCCGTGATTGCAGGCATGTCGGTCACACCTTCGTCGTCCTTTATCTCGGGTTCGGTATCGATGACGTCAAATACACGCTCGGCTGCAGCCAGATTTGTGATTATCTGATTGTAGAAGCTTCCGAGGTTCGCTATGGGCTGCCAGAAGAGCGACAGGTAGCTTGTGAACGCTATTAACAGTCCGACATTGCCTGCACCTATATGAAGCACCTTTATGGCGACGTAGAGCATGCAGACGATACTTATGGCGGTGCTGATCTCGATGGTCGAGTTAAAGCAGTCGTTGATCCTTACAGCCTTTATGAACCATGACTTATGTTCGTCGGTAAGTTCATCAAACGTTTCAAGCGATTCTTCCTCTGCGGTATAGGTCTTAACGATCCTTATACCGGCAATATCCTCGTGAAGGAACGCGTTTAAGTTGGAAGCTTTCTTTCTGAATGTCTGCCAGCGAACGCGTGAGAGAGCCTCTATCACAAAAAGTCCCACGATCAAAAGCGGAAGTCCAACCATGCCTGCAAGTGCGAGGCGCGGATTTTTGATGATCATGATGACCATAACTGCCAAGACTGTGATAAAGTCGGGCAGAAGAGTGATAACAAAGTTCTGAAGCACCTGTTTAAGCGAGTTAACGTCACCCATGACACGGCTTAGTATCTTGCCGGTAGGGCGTGAATCGAAATATTTGAACCCTAAAGTCTGAAGATGTGTGAACACTTCATCACGAATGGTCTCTATGATCGAGTTGGTCATCTTGCTCATAATGTACATACGAACCTTTACCAGAATGACCCAAACGATATTTAAAACAAGCGCGAAAGCCATGAGCTTAAGCATTCCCTTTATATCACCGACCGCGATATGGTCGTCCACGCACGACTCGATGATAAGCGGGTTAACAAGACTTACTCCGACGCAGTATGCCATTATGAACATGACTGCGACGATCGTTTTCTTATGAACAAATAAGTACGAGAGAAGTCTCTTTATAGTGACCGATTTTTTGACGGTCGATACATCTTCGTCTTCACGAATGGAATTCGTAGCCATATCAGATCACCTCCCTTATATCGGGTTCGCCGTACTGCGAGACATAAGTCTCGTAGTAAAGCCCATTTTGTCTTAAAAGCTCTTCGTGGGTACCGCGTTCGGCAATCTTTCCTTCTTCGAGGATGATTATCTCATCGGCATCCTTAACCGAGCTTATACGGTGAGCTATGATTATCTTTGTCATATCCGTAAGTTCTTTCAATTTGTTCTGGATCTCGCGTTCCGTTTCCATATCGAGTGCGGAAGTCGAATCGTCCATTATAAGAATGGGTAACTCTTTGGCAAACGCACGCGCGATAGATATTCTTTGTTTCTGTCCGCCGGAAAGACCGACACCGCGCTCACCGATAACGGTATCGTACCCCTTGTCCATCTTGTCGATGAACTCACTGGCTCCGGCATTTTTACTTGAAAGCTTGATTATCGCATCGCTTATCCTGTGACGACGTCCCATCTTAATGTTCTCGGCAATCGTATCCGAGAAAAGAAACACGTCCTGCATAACAAGCGACACGCTTCCTCTTAATTGTTTAAGAGTAAGGTTTTGGATCGGTACACCGTCAAGGCGGATCTCGCCTGAGGTTACGTCATAAAGTCTTGTGAGAAGTGACACGATCGATGTCTTGCCCGCGCCGGTGGCACCCATAATTCCGAGTGTGTGACCTTTGGGGACGTCAAATGTTATATCCGAAAGAATATCGTGCATGTCTTCCTTGTGGAAGCCAACATGGTCAAAAGAAATCGTTCCTTCAACCTTTTCAAGTACGACCGGGTTTTCAGGGTCGTTAATGGTAGATGCCTCATCGTAAATCTTGTTTAGCTTCTTTACGGATGCAACGGCTTCCGAGAAACCGTTGGTAAGCCAACCAAGCATTTCCATAGGCCATACGATGTTATTGGCGTAGCTTATGAAAGCTGTGATCATACCGAGAGTAACAACCTCGGGGTCGTTCAAGTAGAAGAGTCCTCCCATAATAAGTACGATAAGAGGCACTATTCTTGAGATGAACGAAAAGAAAGGATAGTATTTTACAAACACTTTTGACATCTGTACGTTCAGATCTTTGTAGTGCTTGTTGTGTTTCCTGAACTTCTCGATCTCATAGTCCTCTCTGGCAAATGCCTTTACGGTGCGGACTCCTGCGATGTTCTCTTCGCAAGCGGTGTTTAAAACCGCATTCTCTTCGGAAATATCGCCGTAAACTTTATCGAGCTTCTTGTCCATCTTAATGGCTATCACGGCACATATTCCCATTGCAACAAAAGGCGGGATGGCCATCCAGACGTTCATCCTTACCATGCACACCAGAATGAACACTGTATGGAAAGCAACTTCTATCAAAAGAAACGAAATGTAGCTGAGTGCCTCCCAAACCTTATCGATATCGTCCTTAAGTCTTGCCATGACTTCGCCGGTGTTGTTTTTGTCGAAGTATGCTGTATCAAGACCGTGAATGTGTACAAAGAGGTCTCTTCGAAGTCTCGTCGCAATCTTTACCGAAACGGTATCGAACCCGTATTCCTTAATATATTGAAATACCATTCTTCCTGCGCCCAGCAAAAGATAGATGATCAAAAGCTTCTTAAGTATCGAAAGATTGCCTCCGACTATAACGTCATCAACGATCCTTGCCTGTATCTGAGGCATGATCATTGAAAGTATTACCGATATGATAAGAGCGGTAAGCGCAACAGCGTAATGCAGCGCATAATGCTTTATATGCTTTTTAAGTGTAAATCTGTTCTTCATTTTCTTATTACTCCTGTATATAAACCCCGTTCCGATAAGCGAATGCCCTAAAAAAGGGTAAAATAAAACCGGGTACATAAGCACCCGGTCAAACATTCACATTAAAGTATACTTTAATATAAACCTTTATCGGAGGCTTTTAGTCTATGGGTGGTTATTATGTTCACGTATAAATCTGTAATTCTTAACATTTTTATTGCCTCCTTTCGAAATATTGATCGTGTCCGTCTCAC
>JAILEQ010000193.1 GCA_024687305.1 Lachnospiraceae bacterium
GAAATCATTATAACATAATACTTGACGCGGTCAACGCAATTATGTATAGTCAAAACGAGCTGAACAATGGATATCTCACCACCATTCAGCTCGTAATTATCTTAGGGAATCGCTTTTACAGAAAAACTTTCACACACTCCAAGAATTCGAAATAGTTTTTGAACTCTCAGGATCTTTCAGCATAAAACACCTATGCAGAGTATTGGGGGTTAATCGCAGCGGCTTTTACAAATGGAAAAATCGTCTGGAACACCCATCTGATCGTTTAAAAATCTTTGTCAGTAATCTTTCTTTGTTTAAAGAATACCATGCTAAGTATCCTTCACATGGTTATCGCTGGCTGAATGCTAAGATTCGCCTCGATACCGGTTTGATCTTATCTGATCAATACGCACACAAATGTTGTAAGACCGCAGGCATTGTAAGCGTTTCAAAGCATTATCACTATAAGAAACCTGGAGATCCCTTCAAAATCTATCCGAATCTCCTTATGACCGGACTGGATGTGGATGGTCCAATGCAATGCATCGTGAGCGATATGACTGCTTTTTATTTAAAAGGTATTTACTATGAGCTTACGCTGTACATGGATATATGGAACAACGAGATTCTGTCCTATTCACTCTCTTCCAAGAGAGGAGACAGAATGACTTATATTAGCGGGCTCAATAGCCTTATTGATATAAAAAAAGCACATCCCAATATGGAGATGATTCTCCATACGGATCAAGGGTCTGTTTATTCGTCAAAGAGTTTCAACGAATTACTCCCCTTATACAACATCATTCATTCGATGTCTCGAGCCGGTACACCTACCGATAACGCTGCCATGGAAGCAATCAACGGGTGGATAAAGGCAGAGATATTTAATGATATGCATCTTACGAGCAATGAAGATATAGATCGCGAGATTGCAGAATACATAGTGTTCTTCAATGAAGAACGCCCTGCTTACTCTTTGAATTATCTGACGCCTAAGCAGTATAAAGAGTATTATCTTGCAGAAACTATGAGTAACTAATTGTAAAAAGTGTCTACTTTTTGTTGACTAGTGCATTCCATAGTCAAACATTAGTTTTGATTTATGGATTAAATACACATATTTATTGTAGTAATGGACAAGTTATGACTAAATTAGAAAAATTTCCCAATGTTATGAATGCCATGCAATCTCTTTTTATTAGCTGTCCACAAGTGCTTCAAAATATGAAATTAACTGAGGATGTTAATTATTATAATAGTGATAAAATCAGGATATATTTAAAATGTAGAAAAGGAATATATTTTAGAGAGATAAATAATGCTCTAAAAGAAGACAGGTTCCTTAAAATGCTTATAGAAAATGTTTTATCTGAAATAGCACATGCAATTTAGCGGTAGATGCTGATAATTACTATTCGGTTGAATGTATATCTTTTGAATAATAGTCAATAGTTTAGCACCACCAACTCCCACCCCCTCAAAGCCAATCAAAGTAAATCCAACCACCATCCTGAAATCGAATCGCCTCTCAGCTACGCTGATGTCAGTCGATGGGGTGAGGGGTCGGGACAGCGAGTTACGGAGTAACGTGCAAGATTATAGCGGTATCGATGAAGTTAGCAGGTAATACTGCACAGGTTACTTTTACTGCTGGTAAAAATGATTTTGATGTGACGGTCACACAATACTATGATAGTGCATGTGAAGAAGTTCCCTTAGCCTTTTTATCATGGGTAGCTGAAGAAGATAAATAGCAACGATATAATATATTTTCATGGTTCGGTTGGCGGTATTATCGAGGCTAAAACAGTCTAGATATACCGTCTTTGTTTTTATTCGATAATAGAAAAATACAATTAGAAAACCGAAAGATTACATATATTTTTTAAAGGCTGTTATAGACTGTTTTTATATTCGCAAAGTATGTGATCGATCATTGATCATTGGAGGTTTATACCGGTGAAAAAGAACAAAGAAACGAACATGATCGCCGAGAAGAAGTTCCCGAAGGGAAAGCTTGCATGGCTTTGGGAGAACATGGAAGGAAGAAGGCTTCTTTTCATGGCCGCGATCGTCGGAACCGTTACTTATAACATTATGCAGCTTGTCGTTCCGATGTTTTCGTCAAAGATAGTCGATGAGTTCATATCGGGAGAGAATGCGGCCTACAATCTTGCAAACAACAGAGAGAGGTTTCTTTTTCTCATAAGCATGATGGTGGGAATGACAGTTCTTAGAACGATCATCGTATACCTCGACTGTATGTCTTATGAGTATGTTTCTCAGACCGTTTTATACAGAGTTAGGAACTTTCTCTTTAACAAGATAGAACGTCAGGATATGAGGTTTTATAAAGAATTTCGTACCGGCGATCTTATGACGAGAGTTACGGGCGACCTTGATGCAGTGAGACATATGATCGCTTGGGTAGTCAGGATGATAATCGAAGCTGTCGCTCTTATGGGTGCGACGCTTGCATATTTTATCTATATGAGCTGGAAACTTACGATATGCATTATGGCTATTGCTCCGCTCATTTTTATCATCATTCGTCTTTTCAGAGCCAAGGTTCGTCCCATGCATCAGTTGTTAAGGGAAAAACTTGCCGGAATGAATACGGACGCACAGGAGAATATTTCCGGTAACCGTGTGGTTAAGGCTTTTGCGAGAGAAGATTACGAGATAAGCAAATTTGACTTAAGCAACTCCGATTACAGAGATACCAATATAAAGACTCAGATGGTATGGCTTAAGTTTTACCCTTAT
>JAILEQ010000118.1 GCA_024687305.1 Lachnospiraceae bacterium
GGTGATTTGTCGGATTTGCGCCAGTTTTTGGCAACCCATGATTCGATCCAATGCTGGTTGAAGGCGTCTGTAAGGTATTTCGAATCGGATATTAAGGTGACGGCACATGGTTTGGTAAGGGCTTCAAGGCCTATGATGGCACCGAGAAGTTCCATACGGTTGTTCGTGGTGAGTTTATATCCTTCGGAATAGGTGGCTTCGTGAAGGACACCGTTTTTGTCGATGTAGTGAAGGATGGTGCCATAACCGCCGGGGCCGGGGTTTCCTTTGGAGGAGCCGTCTGAATAAATAGTTACGTTCATGCTTCCCATAGTCCTTTCTCAAGGAATGCTTCCGCACGCTTTGATGCATTGTTTACGATCGAGTCTTCAAATCCCATTACGCTTAAGAGCTTTATGGCATTTCTGCTCGTAGCACGACCGGGATTGAGCTTATAGTTAAACAAAACGTCGTTATCAAGAATTTCTTCTTCGAAATGATAGTTGTCGAAACAGTCTTCAAGCAAAAATGTAAGCTCACCGTCATGAGTGGCCGCAAAGCAAAGAACACCAAGATCGGAAACGTGACGTAAAATTTCCGTACTTGCCGAGATACGCTCCACGGTATTGGTTCCTCGAAGTACTTCGTCTACGAAGCAAACTGTTTTTTTATCCGGATTGGCGATCGCAAAATCGAGTATTCTCTTTACGGCTTTGATCTCTACCATGAAGTAACTGTCGCCTTCCAGATTGTCTCGTAAAGACATCGAAGAAAACAGAGAATACAGATCACCTGTGTAGTTATCGCATAAGACGGTATCGATGGTCTGAGCAAATAAAATGTTGATTGCAACGGTCTTAAGAAAAGTTGATTTTCCCGATGCGTTCGATCCGGTAAGAAGAACGCTTCTCTTTGAATCGACAGAGTTCTTAACGGGATCTTTTATAAGCGGATGATATGCGTTTACTAGAGAAAGGCTGCCGCCAAATTCTGGCGTTGCAAAAACGTCTGCAGAGGCCCTGTACATGGCTATATCAAGGTAAACTTCCACCATTCCGAGTTTGTTGTAAAGACCTTCGATAAGTTCCATGTTTTCTTTTACAAACGAAAGCATCTTATAGAAGTTTATGATATCGATATGGAAAAGCATTTTTCCGTAATCGGCAAGTATCTCAAACGGATTGCCGGCTCCCACCTGGGAACTTTTGGAAACGATCCTGCCGGCTCTTTTGGTAAAAGGTTTAAGCTTTGTTACATAATCGTCAATCGAAGAAAGCTCTTTTGAAATGATATCGATCTTTCTTCCTTTGAGCAGCGCCGCGCTCTTGATGAACTTGTTGATAAAAGTAAATGTGAGTACATAAGGTTCTATCGTACCTCTTGCGGAATAGTAAGATACGATGTTGTAAGCAAACGTCGAAACAAGCAAAAGTATTCCGAGCGGTGGCACAAAAAAGATCAATGCGATTGAAACGGCAGTAAATATAAAGCAAAGATAGTCTTTTATACAGCTTTTTTCCTGTATCGTATCAAAATAGTCGATACAATCGAAAAAACTCACTTTATTCATACGGCCGATCCGGAAAAAGAAAAAACGAAGCGATGAAGTCTCATCCGGGTTTTTATGAAACCAGTCGATCTTTTTGCCACGATCTTTAATTTCTTCTTCGCTAAGCAAAGGCTCGCGAAGAACTTTGTAAAGCATCGTGTCACCCATCGTGCTTTGCGAATAATTAAGCCTTTTATAAACATCATCCAAAGAAAGATCGTCGGCTGTAATGTCATCAATACATGTTGCACCCGGATCTCTGTAGAAATGCTTTTTTATATTGGCAATGTCATCGACATTGTATTGCCTTGTTGGATTTTTTCCGAATTCATCCGAAAGTTTTGATGCTATTCTTTTGAAAAATCTTTTTTCGTCAAACCAGCCCTTAAGCATAAAACCGATAAACAGAGCAAGTAAGACTACTACTATCGTTACATATTCCATAATTTAAAGGTTGTCGGGACCGAATCCTTCGGGAAACAAGTCCTTAAGCGTATACTCCTTATAATTTTCGTTATCGTAAGCCACAACTATCTTAAATTCGGCAGGATTTACAAACTCCTGCATCACCTGTCTGCAAACTCCGCACGGATGTGCCGGACCGGTTATATCGTCTCCTTTGGGCGAACCGGCTATCGCAATCTTTTCAAAAGATACATCTCCTTCGCTTACCGCTTTGAATATAGCTGTCCTTTCGGCACAATTACCGGGAGTGAATGCGGCATTTTCTATATTGCAGCCGGTATAAACTTTTCCGTTTTTACATAATAAAGCTGCCCCTACGGCAAAGTTTGAGTAGGGGCAGTATGCATGTTTACGTGCTTCTATCGCAAGTTTTATAAGTTCTTTGTTGTCCATCAGTCTACCCTCCGAAATTCATTATATATGTTTTTGAAGGATATACCAATTAAGAAATTATTAAAGCACGATCTTTTTGAAGTTTTTCTTTCCGCGTCTTACAACGAAATCCGATGCAAAAGCGTCTTTTGTATAGGTTTTCTTTACATCAGAAACCTTTTCATCATTTACGGTCACGCCGCCCTGTTCGATTGCGCGTCTTCCTTCGCTTCTTGAAGCAACGAGCCCGGAACTTGCAAGGATCTGAATAAGATCTACAACACCGTCTCTGAAATCTTCATCGGAAAGCTTATGTTCGGGAATATTCTCAGTGTCTCCGCCACCGAAAAGACCTTTTGCGGCATCAAGAGCCTTCTTGGCTTCTTCTTCTCCGTGAACGAGTTTTGTCAGTTCGTATCCGAGTATCTCTTTTGCTTTGTTAAGTTCACTGCCCTGCCACGATTCCATTGCCTCGATCTCTTCGATGGGAAGGAACGTAAGCATTTTAAGACATTTGATGACATCGGCATCGTCAACGTTTCTCCAGTACTGGAAAAACTCGTAAGGAGTTGTTTTGTTTGCATCAAGCCAAACAGCACCTTTCTGAGTTTTACCCATCTTCTTTCCTTCCGAGTTAAGAAGAAGTGTGATCGTCATCGCATATGCGTCTTTACCAAGTTTCTTTCTGATAAGCTCGGTACCGCCAAGCATATTGCTCCACTGATCGTCACCGCCAAACTGCATATTGCAGCCGTATCTTTTGTAAAGTTCAAGGAAATCGAAGCTTTGCATCAGCATGTAGTTAAACTCAAGGAAGCTTAACCCCTTCTCCATACGCTGCTTGTAGCACTCGGCTCTTAACATGTTGTTTACGCTGAAGTGAGGTCCTATATCTCTTATGAACTCAACGTAATTAAGATCAAGAAGCCAGTCGGCATTGTTTACGAGCATGGCCTTTCCTTCACCGAAATCAATAAACTTTGACATCTGCTCTTTAAAGCATGCCACATTGTGATCTATCGTTTCTTTGGTCATCATGGTACGCATATCGCTTCTTCCGGTCGGATCGCCGATCATTGCAGTACCTCCGCCTATCAGAGCAATGGGTCTGTTACCCGCTTCCTGTAATCTCTTCATAAGGCAAAGAGCCATAAAGTGCCCTACATGAAGACTGTCGGCCGTAGGGTCGAAACCGATATAAAATACAGCCTTACCATTGTTAACAAGCTCTCTTATCTCATCTTCATCGGTAAGCTGAGCAAGTAAACCTCTTCTTTTAAGTTCTTCAAAAATACCTGACATTTTGTTTTCCTCCTGTTTGGTTAAACTATATTCCTTTGATGCGATAAGAAATGAATGATCGTTTAGGTTTTATAAGCAGAATCGAAGAAATTACCTATAAACCTGTAAAGTAAAAAAAGTCCTTCGCATCTATTGATTGCGAAGGACGAATAAATCGTGTTACCACCTTACATTCACCGCATGCTCACACATGCAGCCTCATCGGGTACGCATCATACCCTGACAGGATAACGGTCGTCTGCCGTTGCAGCCTACTTTATTCGGTGCACAGCTCCGAGATGTATTCCCTTATCAACAATTGACTGCGCCTCTCACCGGCCGGCTGCTCTCTGTAGTATAGTTAACAGGTACTTGTTCTCTTCATTGCCTTTAACTTGGTATCATTATAACAATTTAATTTTACTTGTCAATCATAAAAGATAAAAGATTTGCACATTCGAGCTTAACGGTATGAAAATCAAACATCTCATAAGCCTGTATAAGCTTTGTCAGGCTCTCATTTATGTGCATTCCGTAATTATTTCCTTTGACCTCTTCTATGAAAACATCACACTTCTTAAGATCCATCTTATCGACATTCTCTTTAAATTCTTTTAAAAGGTCCAAAGAAAGGATCGTTTCTTCACCGTTTGACAATACCGGTACATTCTCATCTTTCAGATAGTTGAACTTTCCTTTTTCCTCAAGATAATTCTTGACATCATCAAGTATCTTTATGAATGAATTCAGATATTCTTCATAACGGTCATTAATATACTCAAGATTACCTTCTTTACCGGCTATCTCAAGTTCTTTGAACATAAGCGAAACCGTATCGGCACCTATGCTCGCACTTGAAGACTTTATTCCGTGAACATCAGTTGTAAAGGCCGAAATCTCACCGCTTTTAAGGAGTCCCGGAAGTTCCGCCACTTTCCTTACACCCTCCGAATAATAAGTATTTAATATCGCACAATATGAGTCCTCGTTGTGAGCGATATTGGCAAGTCCTTTATTGATGTTCAATTCATTCTTCTTATCCGAAAGATTGATTCCGTCATTGGAAGGATTACTGTTTTTAATGACTTTGAACACTCCGCTCGGAAGAAAACTTATGAGCATATTGGTAAGATATTTTGTTTTAATTGGCTTTGCCAGATATTCCGAAAATCCCTCGGCCAGTATTTTTTCTTTAACGTTGCTTCCCGATTCGGCCGTCAACGCGATGACGGGAACATTTTTAAAATTCTCATTGTCCGACTCTCTTATCTTTATAAGCGTTTCCAGTCCGCTCATCTCAGGCATTACCATATCCATAAACACAAGATCGTAATGTGTGACAGCCATCTTTTCAAGGCACTCCATACCGGATTTGGCAACATCAATATCTATCTTATATTGCTTGAATATTCCGACAGCCACTTTAATATTGACACCGTTATCATCAACGACCAGTATCTTTGCCTTGCTTCCGTCATAAGAAAAGATGTTTAACTTAAGACTGTAATCATCGGCGTTCCACTTATTGTTAAGTATCTCGGCAACCGAGAGACATGAAACGGGATGCCGTATGATACGACATTTGTCATATTCACCGTAACAGTGTTTCGGATCGCATATAATATACGTCTTCGTGTCAACTTTGTACAAAGAAAGAATTGACGCTACAGCCGAATACATTTCTTCGGGCACAAATATGTAATCATATCCTCTGTTATGTATCTCCGCATCGAATTTGAACAAAGAATTTACATATTCCGGTCTGACCTCAAATCCTTCCATGATATTTTTCCAGACACCGAGTTCACGGTTATCGGAAATATATATAAGGACTCTCTTTGCGTCGTGATTTTCAAGGCTGATCATCGGACTTTGATCAACTATATCACAGATAAAATCAAACTTGACTTCCAGTCCGACTCCTTCTATGCTCAAGATTTCAAGTTCTCCGCCCATTAGCTTTAAGAGTTCTCTGCAGACGGAATATTTTAAACCTATACCCTTAAGATTGGAGTTCTGTCTGGAATCGTATGTATCGTAAGCACCGTAAACGGCATTAAGATCCGCCTCGGCAAGTCCCATGCCGGTATCGGAGATCTTGCATTCGAGTTTAACCTTTTTATTTTCTTCGTCCTTTTTGGCCCTGACTTCCATCATTATCCTGCCGTTTTCGGTAAGTGCTATCGAAACAAAAAGGATACGTGAAAAGATCTGTCTTATATGAAGTTCATCTCCCATTATGATCTTGGGAATATTATGATCGATCTTGATCCTCATCTTGAGTTTCTTATCGGATATCATTACGGATACCGTATCGATCATCGTTTTTAACATCTTGGAAATATTAAAAGGAGCGTTGACAAGGCTAAGTTTTCCCGCATCGAGTTTTGAATACATCAAAACATCATCGATGATATCCAAAAGATCGTAAGCCGAATCTTTTATTATCATGACTTCCTGCTTTGTAACGTCATCCATCTCATCTTTGAGCATAAGTTCCGAAAGCCCGATTATGGAGTTCATCGGAGTTCTTATCTCGTGAGACATATTTGCAAGGAAACGTGCTTTCGCCTCACCCGCACGTCGTTCATGATCTCTGCTTTGATCTATCTCATTCTTTTCCCGGTTTAAATTGATCTCCTGATATACGATCACAAGCGTAAATGTAATTGCAGTCGATAAAAATGCAAAAAGAACGCCAAGCATAAACTGTTTCGGAGGGATTGAGTAAGAAAACTGTTCTCCCCACGAAAACTTCTTTATAAAGAAATAGATATCAACATAAACAACAAGAATAAGTATCCAAATATATTTTCTTACTTCGATCATAAAAAAGATCATTACAATGGCTGCGGCAAACCAGATAGGAGCTCCCGAATTGGTCGCGGTACCGTAAAGAATATATAAGGGAACAAGAACGCAGTTAACAAAAAGCGCAAGAAAGATCGAAAGGGTCTTGTAATCACGTCCTCTTTTGAAACAGCAATATAAACCGACGGATATCACCAGTGTCGCAAATGTTATTGATATGACCTGACGCGGAACATCTTTTATGAATGCTGTTATAAGTGAAGAAAGAAAAGACAGAGCAATCACAATTCGAAGCACCAAAACAAAGGCATCTTTTTGGATGTCGTAATTAAGCCTGTTTTGTTTTCGGGGTCTTAAATAATTCATGCTTCGTCCACTTTAACTTTGATCAGGTCTGCGGGTAACAGTTTGATGAGTGTCTTTTCCAATTGCTCTACATTTATGGGTTTGGGAAGATAATCATCAAAACCGGCATTGATAAACATCTCTTTTGCTCCGCTGACAACATTTGCCGTAAGAGCGACAACCGGAAGATCCGGATTTTTGATCTCCTTGGATTCACGGATCTTTTTAAGTGTATCGATACCGTCCATATCAGGCATCATGTAATCAAGAAACACTATATCGATCTTTTCCTGTTTAAGACAGATAAGCCCTTCTCGTCCCGATGCGGCGGTCAAGATGTTCGACCCGTATCTTTGGATCATTTCTTTGGCCACTCCGAGATTTACAAGATTGTCATCGATCACAAGTACAGTTACATCGGGCATTTCAAACGATCCCTGGAAAGCTTTTCTTCGTACCGAATAGTTTGATGTTCTGTTTAACAGATCCGCCACATTAAGGCACGATAACGGAGTCGTAAGAACATATTCAAAAGGCTCTCCCGAATAAGAATAGTTGCATGCAGAGATTACTACGATCTTTTTGTAATCGATCTTGCCCGCATAAAGATTCTCTTTGATCTTTTCATAAGAAGCACTGCCAATCAAATAAAAATCAAACGAATCGTCAGATACCTTTTCGATAAACTCTTCGGGCTTATGTGCTCTTTCAAAGCTTACGTTCATCGAAACGAGGATATCCTTTAATGCTTTATCATCCGAACCGTTCTCAAGATAATAAAGCACTTTTACGTTCATATCATTAACGGTACCGCAATATCCGGAATCGTCGATCTTAAATCTTTGAATAGCTTCAAAATGAAATGCCGAACCCTCACCGAAAACGCTGTCGGCCCACAATTTACCGCCCATTGCATCGCAGATCTTTCTGCAATAGGCAAGGCCGAGTCCGTTACCCTCAAACGTTCTGTCCGTTTCTACCGTTCCGGATCTGTGTCTGGATTCAAAAATCAGTTCAAGATTTTCGGCTTTTATACCTATACCGGTATCAAGAACACGTATCTTCAATTTCAGGGAATCTTCGGATATAACGTCAAAATCCACCTCAAAGTTGATTGAACCTTGCTTGGTATATTTGATGGCGTTCGAAAGAAGGTTCACAAATATTTGACGTATCTTATTCGAATCGCCGATCAATATCCTTTTCAGACCGGGATTGACTTTGACGTAAAAAGAAACATTTGAATCGAGAAGACGAACACTCATTAAATTGATAACATCGTTTAAAAGAGCGGATATATCATACTCTTCTTCGTTTATGACCACATCTTCAAGATTCATCCTCGAAAAATCCAACAGGTCGGATGTTATGGATAACAGAGCATGGCTGGAATTTGATATATTGGATGCCATTTCCTTTATATGCGGGGAAACTTCGCTGTCAAGCAAAATATCGGTAGTGCCGATAATGGCATTAAGAGGCGTTATTATCTCATGCGAGATATTTACAAGAAACATATCCTTTGCAAAACTCACCTGCTCGGCCTGTAAGCTTGCATTTTTACGTTCTCTTATCTCGCTTAACAAAAGACTGTTCCGAAAACTTATAACGGTTCCGCAGATCATACCGGTGGCGATTATTGCAAATCCGATTCTGATAAAATCCGAATCGTTCGGGTCAAGATAGTACAGATCGTAAGGTTTTCGAATACAAAAAGCATAGATTATGCTAAGGACATCTACAATGAGCAAAAGCACGGTATAAATGATCCTGCGATGTTTTTTGTACATTACAAGACCGAATGTTATACCGATAATAAAATATACCGGGATCTCAACAAAATTCTTTTTGGAAAAAATTAGAGCGATCGGAAATGCGAAAAAATTGCATGTGATAAGCAGAATATTGGTAAAGCATTTCTTTTCCGGAAATTTTCTCTTTAAAAAGAACAAAGAAAGACAAAGTGCCGAGATTAAAAGAGATATGATCAAAAAAAATCTTTCGACCCGAAGTATGGTTCCCAAAAGCGCAAAAAGAAGGCTGAAAGAACTGCTTAAAACAGAAACAAGGTAAAACAGTCTTACAGATTCGGGAATTTCATCATTAAAAAAGTATTTCTCGAAAAATTCCTTCAATTGTACTCTTTGACCTCTTAATCAAAATTCAGCTTTTCAATATCACGTTCACAAGCCACAAACTCATCGACAAGTTCGGGATCGAGCATGGTAAACTTCAAAAACTTAAGTTTCATTATCGCTTCCGAATGTGACAAAACTTTGCCGTCAACTTCATTGTGCCTTAAATTGTCATACATGTTTACGATCGCGAGTATCCTGGCTTCGAGAGGGATCTTCTCACCGTTGAGCTTATCGGGATATCCCGAACCGTCCCAGTTTTCATGATGGTATTTACACATGTTTAAAGCATATGTCATAAAGTTGGAACTGCCCGAAGAAAGCTGGGTTACCTCGGATATGATTTCAGCTCCGAGCGTAGTATGGTTTTGAAGCGTTCCGACTTCAAAAGGTTTAAGCTTCGTATAAGAATCTTCTTTTAACCTAAGAAACCTGTCTTTTATACATATTTTGCCAAGGTCGTGAATCTTCGACGCAAAACAGATGGTCGCGCAGTTTTCGGCTGTGAAATCGACTTTTTCTTTGTGCCTTAAATGAGTAAGGTAAACGTTCATATACTTTTCGACTCTTATCGCATGCTCGGAAAATTCATGACTTCTCTTACCCAAAACATCCACAAACATCTGAACGATCGAATATTGAAGTTCGGCAAGACGTTTTACCTTCTCCTGGATCGATGTCTGAAGATTCTGATTGTATTCATCAAGCTTTTTCCTTTGATTGATAAGCTGAATCTGAATATCGACACGTTTTCTTAAAAGATTTGCGGTGTAAGGTTTTCTGATGTAGTCTGCGGCACCGAGATTGTAACCTTCAAGTTCGGTAATATCATCATCCTGAGCCGTCAAAAAGATTATGGGAATATCGACAAGCCTTTCTTTGTTCTTCATCTCGGAAATAACCTGGAAGCCGTTAACATTCGGCATATCGATATCAAGAAGCACCAAAACGGGAAGTTCAGGCATATCGTTAAGACACTCAAGCGCAGAGATACCCGAAGAAACAGGGATCACCTCATATTTATCCTCTAACGTTTTACGCGCCATAATGAGATTGGCCATATTGTCGTCAACGATCATCACCTTTTCCATAAGAATCTCCTTGTTATGCAAAAGAATCTGATTAATTCTACTGGAAAACAAATAACGATTTGTTAGATAATATAAGTATAAAATATATACACAAAAAAGCGAGTGTTTTTTCTGTAAAACACTCGCTCATTTTTATTAAGATACAGTATTATCTTGTCATAAGTTTGACCATGGCTTCATTCAAACCTTCAATAGTCAGTTTGTACATCGGAAAAATTTCTTTTATCCTGGTTTCCGCCTCTCTCCAGGGCGCCTTTCCGGGAGCCATCTTGGGATTTAACCAAACAACCTTTTTATAATGCTGCTTTAACAACAAAAGCCATTGTTCACCGGAAAGTCCCCCGTTGGGGCCTCGGTAATTACCTGTATCGGAATACAGTTCTTCGGGAGCCATTGCAGCATCGCCGACAACGATAACTTTATAATCGCTGTCAAGATTTCTAAACATCCACTCCGTATCTATCCATTCTCCGTTTTCGCATTCCGGAGAATTGTAAAGTTTTGAATATATACAGTTATGAAAATAATATGTCTTAACGTCTTTATAATGATTGGACTTATGGATCGCCTGAAACAACTCATTCAACAGATTCGAGAACGGGATCATCGTGCCGCCCGAGTCCATTAAGAGCAACAGTTTTACCGCATTTTTACGCGGCTTTTCCATTTCTATCTTTAAATATCCGCCGTTCTTACAGGTGGAATCGATGGTACCGTTGATATCAAGTTCGGTCTTGGGAATATCAAGTTTGGACGAAAACTGACGAAGTTTCCTGAACGCAAGCTGAAACTGTCTGTTGTCAAGCATCCTGTCGTCACGGAAATCCCGGTATTTGCGGGCGCCTACAACACTGAAAGCCGACTGATATCCGGTTTTACCTCCGACTCTTACACCGCCGACATTACCGCCCATGTTACCGAAACTGGTCTTTCCCATCGTTCCTATCCAGTAACTTCCTCCGTTATGTTCGGAATCCTGGTCCTTCAGACGGTCTTTAAATTTTTGTTCGACATCATCGCGATTTATCTGAAGTTCTTCCTGCTGATTCAGCCAGAACTTTTCTTCGTCGAATATACGCTGCATCTCTTCCGACTTATCAAGCCATCGAAGCATCGTATCCGTTATCTGATTTTCTGTCTTGATCCCTTTAAAGCACTCTTCAAAAGCCATGTCAAACTTGTCAAAATCGGTTTCGTTCTTGACTAAGATCGCTCTGGCCGCATAGTAAAATCCCGTAAGGGAAGAATTATTTAGATTAATACTGAGAGCCTTCATGAGATTGAGCCATTCCGTCAGTGAAACGTCCAATCCCTTGGCTTTCAAAGTGTAAAAGAATGTTGTGAACAATTATTCTACCCTTTTTCTCAAAACTTCAAGGTCTTCGTCTTTCTTAATCAAAACACCCACAAAAGGAAGTTCTCGTCTTATGATATCCGGATCGATACCGCCGATCATCAAAGCGTTGAGCCAATCGATAAGTTCACTCGTGGCAGGCTTTTTGCGAAGCTGAGAATAAGTTCTTATCTCGTAAAAAGTATCCATGGCATTCTTTAAGAGATTATCCTCGATATTCGGAATATGAGTCTTAACGATCTCTTCCATGAGCTCTCTGTCCGGAAAATCGATGTAATGGAAAATGCATCTTCTTAAGAATGCATCGGGAAGTTCCTTCTCTGCATTGGAAGTGATGATAACTATGGGACGAACTTTGGCCTTAACGGTTCTCTTCGTCTCATAAATGTAAAATTCCATCTGATCGAGCTCCCAAAGAAGGTCATTGGGGAATTCAAGATCCGCCTTATCGATCTCATCGATAAGAAGGACAACCTGCTCATCACTTTCAAAAGCCTCTCCGAGCTTACCGAGCTTGATATAATTGGCTATATCATCAACGCCCTCATTACCGAACTGAGAATCATAAAGTCTTTGAATGGTATCGTAAGTATACAATCCTTCCTGTGCCTTTGTGGTAGACTTAATGTTCCATACGATAAGCTTCTTGCCAAGCGATTCGCTTACAGCCTTTGCAAGCATTGTTTTTCCCGTACCGGGCTCACCTTTGATGAGCAAAGGCTTTTCAAGCTGCATGGCGATGTTTACGGAAAGCATGAGTTCTTCCGAAGCAATATATTGTTCTGTCGAATTAAAATTATCAGCCAATTTCGTCTCCTGTCTCCATTTTCTTGTCCCTTAACATAAGAACCTTTAAAGCATCTTTTGCGGGAACGTTATCAAACAGTATCTTGTTAACTTCTTCGATGATGGGAAGCTCCACATCGTACTTCTTGGCAAGTCCCATTGCTGCCTTGGCGCTGTATACGCCTTCTACAACCATCTTTACTTCATCCATGGCTTCCTGCATCGTCTTGCCCTGACCGATAAGAATACCGGCGCGACGATTTCTTGAATGCATGGATGCACAGGTAACGATAAGATCACCTATACCGGTAAGACCTGCAAATGTTTCGAATTTACCACCCATCTTTATGCCGAGTCTTCCGATCTCGGTGATTCCTCTTGTGATAAGAGCGGCTTTTGTATTGTCACCGTATCCGAGTCCGTCTGCGATTCCGGCAGCAAGAGCAACAACGTTCTTTAAAGCCGCACCGATCTCCATGCCGAGCATATCGGTCGATGTATAAACTCTGAAAGTTTCACACATAAAAATGTTTTGTATGAATTCAGCGGTCTTAATATCTTCGCTTCCCACAACTATGGTCGTCGGAAGTCCTCTGCCAACCTCTTCGGCATGGGAAGGGCCGCACATAACAGCCACCTTACATTGAGGTATCTCTTCTTTTATAACTTCCGAAAGTCTCATAAGAGTTTTCTCTTCGAGACCTTTGGCGACATTAACTATGATCTGTCCGTCTTTTACGAACTTACTCATGTCTGCCGCGGTCTTCCTTATAAACGGTGAAGGAACGGCCAATACAAGAACTTCGTTATCCTTAACCGTCGATTCAAGATCAGTCGTAAACTTAATGCTTTCCGAGAGTTTTACTCCGGGGAGTTTTGTAGTATGTTCATGCTCTTTCTTAAGCATTTCAATCTCGTCTTCAAGAATCGACCAGACCGTAACATCACAACCGTTATTTGTAAGCAGTGCCGCAAGAGCAATTCCCCACGAACCTGCACCTATGATACCTATCTTCAATTTTCGTCTTCTCCTTCACCTTTATAATTTCTGGCGTCACCGTTGGTTTCGATATCCATCTTGTTTTTCTTTAACAGATATGTCTTTCTCTCATTTCCGGCTAGAAGTCTTTTAATGTTGGAACGATGCATATATACAGCCAGCAAAGTCAGCATAAAAACAACAATATAGAGCTCGATAATTCTCGGAGTCTCCAATCCGAAGATACCCATCTGTCCCATTATGACTGTCTGTACAAAGAAACCGATATAAAGCATCAACGATCCCAAAGAAACAAGATGCGTTGTAAAGAAAATGCTGAAAAATACCAAAAGTCCCACGGGAATGAAAAGATTATGCGACGCTATCATCATTCCGCCGGTAGTGGCAATACCTTTACCGCCTTTAAACTTAAGATAAAACGGGAAATTGTGTCCCAAAACACATCCGGCACCCGTATAGATCGACAGCAAAATACCAAGTTCCGGATATTTTGCCAGAAACAAAGCCTTTACAATCAATATTGCGATAATGGATTTAAGCATATCGCCCGCAAAAACGATAAGTCCGGCCTTTGTTCCGAGAACCCTTAAAGTATTGGTGGTTCCTGCGTTTCCGCTTCCGTGTTCTCTTATATCGATTCCTTTGATCCTTCCCAAAATGTACGCACTTTGAAGTGAGCCGAAAGCATATCCGATCGCCAGACAAACCAATCTGATCATCTTACTCATCTTCCTTTCTTTCTCTAATGATAAATTTAAGAGGCGTTCCGTTAAATCCGAAAGTATCTCTTATCTGATTTTCAATATATCTTACATAAGAAAAATGCATAAGTTCTTTGTCGTTAACAAATATTACAAACGTCGGAGGCTTAACACCCGTCTGAGTGATATAGAAAAGTTTAAGTCGCTTTCCTTTATCCGTAGGCGGCTGCTGCATGGAGACGGCTCTTGTCATTATCTCATTCAATACACCGGTACCCACACGCATATTGTGATTTTCGTTAACGGCGTCAATTATTTCAAAAAGTTTGTTGATGCGCTGTCCCGTCATTGCGGAAATAAAGATTATCTCGGCATAAGGCATAAACGACAAAACTTTCTTTACTTCTTCGGTAAATCTGTAGATCGTCTTATCATCTTTTTCGACAGCATCCCACTTATTTACGGCGATGATCGTCGCTTTTCCTCTGTCATGAGCTATGCCCGCGATCTTAGCGTCCTGCTCGGTGACACCGTTTGTCGCGTCTATCATAAGAACCACTACATCGGCACGTTCAACGGCCGAAACGGTCCTTATTATCATATAATGTTCAAGATCCTCTTTGATCTTGTTCTTTCTTCTGACACCTGCCGTGTCTATAAAGACATATTCTTTGTCGTTGTACTTAACATCGGTATCAACCGCATCTCTTGTGGTTCCCGCTATATCTGAAACAATGAGTCTGTTCTGCCCGAGTATCTTATTTATAAGAGAACTCTTACCTACATTCGGTTTTCCGACAACGGCAACTTTGATCCGATCGTCCTCGATCTCCTCACCACTTTGCTCTGGGAAGTGTTTAACGACTTCATCCAGCAGATCTCCGATACCTAGCATGTTAGCACTTGAAACGGGATACGGATCGCCTATCCCGAGATTGTAAAACTCATAAACGTCTGTCATATACTTGTTGAAATCATCGACTTTATTTACAACGAGCAAAACAGGTTTATGAGACTTTCGCAACATGTCACAAACCTTCGAATCGGAATCTACAAGACCCTGCTTTACATCCACCATAAAAAGAATAACGTCGGCAGTCTCTATTGCGATCTCAGCCTGGAGTCTCATCTGTTTTAAGATGACATCGTTGCTGTCGGGCTCAATACCTCCCGTGTCAACAAGTGTAAAACTGTAATCCAGCCAGTTGATATCCGCATAGATACGATCTCTCGTTATTCCCGGAGTATCTTTTACTATTGAAATTTTTTCTCCTGCCAATGCATTAAACAGGGTGGATTTACCCACATTGGGTCTACCCACCACAGCAACTATCGGCTTTCGCTTCTTTATATCCATTTAACCGTTACCATCTTTCAGCATCTTCATAAGCAGATCACGTCCGCTTGATTTTACAATATCCACCTTTACTTGTAAAGTTTTGGAGACATCATCGACGGTAATGTCATCCAAAAAAACATTTTCGGTCGCTCGAAGCATATTTTGAGGGATAAGTATACGATCACCGAACACATTGCCCTTTAACTGTTTAATTATGTCCTGTCCGGTGATAAGTCCCGCTACGGTGATCCTTTCTCCGAAAAAGTCATTTCTTATCGCTCTTACTTCGACATGAACCCTCGGATATTCATTATTCACCATATCCGCAAACTTTTTAAGCATAGGGTAAGCAAGTTTTCCTGTAACAACGGTACATTCGGACTTTTTCATAAACTTTTTTCTAAGCCCTTTGATCGCATATTTGTTGAATGCATTGTAAAATTCATCGGAAAACAGCCTTATCATCCCAACACCGTTCTCAAGCTGGAGATATCCGTCATAACGGCTTTCTTCTGGCATTTCGCGACCGGCCAGAATATACCACTCGTCACTTGCATGTATGAAATGAAGTCCGTATTTTTCGTAAAACTGTTTCTGATACGATTCAATCAGCTCTATAACTTCGATCGCATCTTCTTTATCAAAAGGTTCAAGCGGATAAAGCCCGTCTCTGTATTTTGTAAGCCCAACCGGGACTACCGAAACACTTTCAAGGACCGGAAGATACTTTGACAGATCCTCGATCGAACGCTTTAACTCTTCACCGTCGTTGATACCTTTACAAAGAACGATCTGACCGTTCATCGTTATCTCGGCTTCAAAGAAACGATCGACTATCTTTAAACTCTCACCCGCAAATCTGTTGTTCAGCATTTTGCAGCGAAGCTCAGGATTGGTAGTCTGAAAAGATATGTTTATAGGTTCCATCCTGAATCTGATTATACGGTTGACATCATTCTCGGAAAGATTGGTCAGTGTTACGTAGTTACCCTGCAGAAATGAAAGCCTTGAATCGTCATCTTTAAAATATAACGTTTCTCTCATTCCCGGAGGCATCTGATCTATAAAGCAGAATATGCAATTGTTTCTGCATCTTCTGTATTCGTCCATGAGACCTTCGGAAAATTCAAGACCCAGGTCTTCCGTTTCGTCTTTGTCTATTGTAACGTTAACGGTCTCTTCGCCCCGTTTTAGCACTAATTCAAGGTGCGAATTCAAAATGGCATATCTGTAATCAAAAATATCTTCGATCTCTTCACCGTTAACGGAAATGAGTTCGTCACCATTTTTTATATCATAATTTGCAGCCACCGAGTCATCACAGACTTTAGTGACGGTTCTGGCATTTTTACCGGCCAAGATTGTATACTCCTTTAATCGTATTGACTGTATTTATCTTAATCGAAAAACCTTGACGTGTCGATATTGGAATGATAAAAATAAATTGCCGATTATTTATAAAGGGAGATAAATCATGCCCAATCTAAGAAAACTCGAAAACGCACTTCCTGTAGCTCCGTTAAAGATCGTAGCCATGGACTCAGCGAGCAAAATTGGTAAGAGCGTTGACAGATATCTCGTCGATTTCAGAAAAAAGATGGATCTTGCTCTAAAGAAAGACCCCGCTTTCCAAGGATATATGGAATCGACATATCTCATGGATGTCGAATGTCCCAGATTCGGAACGGGAGAAGCAAAGGCCGTCTTTCACGAATCGGTAAGAGGTAAAGATCTTTTTATTCTTGTGGATGTCTGCAACAACTCGATCACCTACAATATGAACGGTTATACAAACCACATGTCTCCCGACGATCATTACCAGGATCTTAAAAGGATAATTTCGGCGGCAACGGGTAAAGCAAGAAGGATTAATGTGATCATGCCTTACCTTTATGAAGGACGTCAGCACAAAAGAAACACCCGTGAATCTCTTGACTGCGCTTATGCTCTTGAAGAACTCACCGCTATGGGGGTTTCAAACATCGTAACATTTGATGCACACGACCCCAGAGTTCAAAATGCCACACCTTTATGCGGATTTGACAATTTCAATGCTTATTATCAATTCTTAAAGGCTTTGCTTAGCAGTGAAGAGGACATGATAATAGATAAAGACCACACCGTAGTCATCTCTCCCGACGAAGGAGCTCTCGACAGAGCCATCTACTTTGCCAACGTTATGGGGGTAGATGCAGGAATGTTCTACAAAAGGCGTGATTATTCAACGATAGTCAACGGCAAAAATCCGATAGTTGCTCATGAATTTCTCGGAGAGAACATTGACGGAAAAGATGTTATTATTATCGATGATATCATTTCATCGGGGGAAAGCATGCTCGATACCGCCAGGCAGCTAAAAAAAATGAACGCCAAAAGGATATTCATTCTTGCGACATTCGGGCAGTTCAACAACGGAACCGAAGCATTCGACAAAGCTTACGAACAATGTATTTTCGATAAGATCATCACCACGAACCTTATCTATACACCCGAATCGGTAAAAAGAAAACCTTACTACCTTGAGGCGGATGTCTCAAAATTCATGGCTCAGATAATCGATTTCATGAATCATGACATCTCAGTATCGAACGTAATGACATCTACCGACAAGATCCACGAAGTTGTAGACAAATACAACAAGCGTGTCGGATATGAAATAAATGAATGATCCAAAAAAGCTCCGATCATATCGATCGGAGCTTTTTATCAGTCTTTATTGTGCGATACCGGCAATATAACGGTTGCTTTGAAAAGATCGCCGTCAAGATAAATCTCAAACGAACCGTTATGCGCTTTTGCGAGAGACTTCACTATTGAAAGACCGAGTCCGCTTCCTTCCGAACTTCTTGAAACATCTCCTCTTATAAATCTTTCCGTAAGTTCATCGGCATTGATGTTTAACTGATTGCTTGAAATATTCTTAAGCGAAAGTATCATATCCGACTTATCTTCGCTCAGTGAAAGATCCAGATATATCCTTGTATCTTTCAAAGCATATTTGTAAGCATTTTGCATCAGATTTTCAAGTATGCGCCATACATACCTAGGATCCGCTTCGATGACCACCGACTCTTTGGGAATCGACAGAATAAGTGCAAGACCTCTCGATTCATACTTTTCTTCGAACTCACCCTGCGCCTGATATATAAGCTCGTTAACATTCATCTTTGTAAGTTCCAAAGTAATGTTACCGGAAGTGATCTTCGACGCTTCAACAAGATCTACCGTCAGCTGTTTTAACCTTTGAGATTTTTCGTCAAGAATGCGGACATAATTCTTTACTCTCTCATTGTCTATATTTTCGCGCTTTATAAGATCCACATAATTAATGATGCTTGTAAGAGGCGTCTTGATATCATGAGATACGTTGGTTATCAGATCCGCCTTAAGCTTTTCGTCCTTGGAACTGGTCTCTACGGCTTTCTTGACCGAATCTCCGACCTTGTTGACTATCTCGGCGTAAGTTTTATTGTCGCCGTGCATTTTGCTGGTGTCGAGATTGGTATCGAATTTTCCTTCATTTATGCTGTTTACGGCATCAAATATGCGTTTTCTTTCAAACCCTCTGTTAAACAAAAGTACACCGGCCAATCCGTCAAAGATAAAAAGGACAAGAAACGAAATGACCATGAAATTACTGAAAAACAACATACATGCCCAAAATGCGTTAAATATAAGAAATCCAAGATATAAGGCCCACGTTCTTATCGCAATGTTCGACGAATCATATACCCGCCAGAAAGCTCTTTTAATGAATCCCAGATGCTTATCCATCCATTTCAGAAGGCCCACGATCACACTGTTTTTAAAAAACAGTTTAAGATATGCCCTTCTGATAAACAGATACAGAAAATTGAGAGCCGTGAAAACATACAGGAATACCGAAACGCAGACATGTGTAAGGCTTTCTTTGAGCGAAATGGAATCCGAGAAAGTCTCGTCACCCCACGTAAGAAGACTTATCATGTAAACAACGCCCATTATGAGCGCGCACAAAATGATCTGTGTCTCGACGGGCATAGTATCGGTAAACTTAAGCTTAACAACATTACCCGCATCTCTTATACGCTGTCTGCCCTGCAAAAGCAGTACAAAGAACAGAACAATAAACGACAAAAGACCTATAACCGCAAAAGTGATTATAAAAGGTATTATCCTTACCGCAGTATGAAGATGCGAATAATTATCATAAAACAGATCGTGTACCGGATAAGAAGTATCCAGTCCGACCCAGATGATCGTATCATCCGGAAGGTAATACGAATAATCCAATATCTTTGTTTTAACCTCTTCATAGGTTACCGGCGTATTGGTAAGAAAATCGATATTCCTGGGACAGGCGTAAATATATTCACCCATACCTTTAAAAGTATCTGCCATCTTATCCGGATCTAAGATGTTATAGTTCAAAAGATTGGTAAATATATCGCTTTTGTTGTTTCCCGCTTTGATATAATAGCGGATATTAGTATTGTCGGGATCGTATCTTTCTTTGTAATCAAGATATTCCTTGTAGTTTGTGTACAAAGAAGTCGCGGCTATCTCGAGCGAATTGACAAGCTCGGAATAATCCGATACATCATGCGCATAAAATTCAAGATTCTGACCCTGACACGAAAGATATCTGTTTGATATAACATCAAGCATCGGGATGGTATCATCAATGTTCTGGGTTAAGACAATACCCTTTTTTGTTTCCTCGGCTTCGTCTTCATCGATGTGCTCAGAAATGTAAAAGGAATAATTGCTGTCGGAATCATCACTTTTGTAGTCGTTGCTGCTCTGTCCGAAAAAGCTGTTCAACTCTTCCCAGGAATTGAACACCTGATAAGAATGGGATATTCCGTTTGTAGAAATACCGAATTGTCCCCAGGCAATAAGATCTTTAAGATAATAAGCCGCATCGGGACCCGTATATGGTGTCTCGTCGGCTCTGTGTGCGTATTTTCCGATAAAGATGATCTTATCGGGATCGTATTCTCCGTTCGTTTCAAGCTGATGTCTTATGACACTGTATCGAAGCACCTCGGAGACGGTATTGCTCATATTGATCGCATGAACATCGGTGTCATAATAATCAAGCCTGTACTCATCCAATGAGATCTGAACCTTTTCATAGTCATTTCCCAGACGCGTATAGGCAGTCGAATAATAGTTATATATGCATATACAGGCAACTGTCAGTACAGCCGACAGCGCCTGTAATATGATAAAAAGATATTTTTTTAAATCAAATCTTTTAAACATCAGATCTTGTCAACCTTATATCCCACACCCCAAACAACTTTAAGATATCTGGGCTCTCTGGGATTAATCTCAATTTTTTCGCGAATATGTCTGATATGAACCGCTACGGTATTGTCGGCACCTATTGCCTGCTCGTTCCATATCTTTTCATAAATCTGATCTATGGAGAAAACTCTTCCCTGATTCTTTACAAGCAAAAGAAGGATATTGTATTCGATGGGAGTTAGTTTAACGGGTTCATCGTCAACAAAGACTTCTTTGGTGTCGTCATGTATCACAAGACCTCCGACCTGATAAACCTCCATGGAATCCTGCGGTATGTTTCCAAGTTTTGTATATCTTCTGAGCTGGCTTTTAACTCTTGCAACGAGTTCAAGCGGATTAAAAGGCTTAGGAAGATAATCGTCTGCTCCGATATTAAGTCCGAGTATCTTGTCGGGATCTTCGGTCTTTGCGGAAAGTATGATGATCGGAATGCTTGATGATTCCCTTATCTTAAGTATAGCATGAATACCGTCCATTCTGGGCATCATCACATCGATTATAAGAAGCTGAACATCGTTTGATTTCAAAGCCTCAATGGCCTCGATACCGTCAAAAGCTTTGATAACTTCAAAACCTTCCTGCAAAAGATAGATCTCAATAGCATCAACTATTTCGCGGTCGTCGTCACAAACAAGAATTTTTGCCATAAATTATATGTTTTCCTTTCAAAAAGTCATAATTAACCTAATACATAACAAACGATATCATTAAACTTTTAAACCGATTGTCATTATTTTTTAAGGTTTTTTTAAATTTGTCGGATTTAACACTCAAAAGCATTGATAATATGATCTATCTTCTCTTTTTCGATCGATATGACATCAAATCTGACCGGAGTGTCACCGGAATACCGATTGGTATAAAGAAAATGTTTTGCCGCCTTAACTATCTTTTTCATCTTGCCTTTTGTTACTGCTTCATATCCGTAGCCCGACATATGGGATTCACGATATTTGACCTCGGCAAAAACTATATATTCTTCTATTCCGCAAAAGACATTTTGGGAATCTTTAAAGACTATATCTATCTCGCAGTCATCAAGTCTATAGTTACGCGCTATTACCTCGTAACCGTTTTCCGTCAAATAACGTACCGCAAGATTCTCCCCGATACTACCCTTTGAATGTGTATCCATTAACCCTTCCTGTCCATTTTCCCTTTTATCTTATCCATAGCATCGACAAAAACCAGAATTTCTGCAACAACCTCATAAAGTTCCGGAGGAATGGCATCACCGACTTCAAGTTTTGAAAGCGTTTTTGCGAGCTGTTCGTCCCTGTGGATCGGTATATTTTCTTCGCTCGCCTTTTCAATGATCTTTTCGGCGATCAGTCCCTGACCGGTCGCAAGCACTCTGGGCGCTATGTCTTCGGGATCGTATTCAAGCGCTATGGCCTGCTTTGCAGGCTTTTTCTTATTGTTTTCGTATTCCATAAAAAGCTTATACCCTCGCATCAAACGATGTATCCGAAAAAAGCAGATGTCTTTCATTTTCGGCGAGCATACGCGTTATAGGCGATATCTCATCTTTTTTGGTGCTAACGCTTGCCTCAAACGAATAACCTTTTTCATTAAGTCTCTTATCAAGATAATCCAGATGATGTTCAATGAAGATAAGAGTGTCTTCATCCTTCATCGTGAAATTGGTCGTAATATGCATATCTCTCATCTTTACAAGCACATCCGTCGGTCCGAGATTCGACATATCAAGATGTATGAACGCTGACAGTTCACCGTCCGAAGAAGCGAGATTTTTCCTGTTCTTAAACACATACAGCTCTGAATTGGCACTGTTCTCATCATTATGAAAGGGTATCTGAATATACGGAACGTAATGATTAAGATCGTTAATAAATTCAATGTTTTCCCTTAAATTGTTAATGCCTTCCTTGGCGCCGGTAAACTTCTCGGCACTTTCGTTTATGGCATTTAAAAGATTTCTGGTGTCATTGAACAGTTTCTCATAAAGATGCTTAACCTCGGCCTTATCTTTTAATTTATCGACATCCAAAGACCAGTTTGAAGAAAATACCTTATTAAACAGATCCTTTACACTGTCTTTTTCAAAAAGTCTGCTTATGTCACCGAGTACATCTCTTATATTATTCTCCGCCGGATTATCGTTTACGGCTGTATTCTCATTTTTTATCAAAGCTCCGATTTCTTTTTCGGGAACAGATAAAGCTTCTTTTGCTTCGACGGAAACATTTATATTGCCAGAATTTTCGGCATTCTCCTCCGTTTGAACTTCATTTGCCGCAACAAAACTGCTCTCCGATGTGATATCGCTCACAAAAGCTTTCAACACATCGCCGACCGATCCCTTGCCCTCATCCAATGAAGAAAGAAGCGTTTCGGTATTGTTGAGCGTAATATTAAGTTCTTTTGCATCGCTTATCAAAGCGGATATATCTTTTGAAACATCGATCTTCTGATTGCCCGAAAGGACCTCGGACAGACTGTCCGTCAGGTTTGAAAGAGCATCAAACATAGGATTTTTCAGTGCTTCGAAGCCAAACTGCTCAGCGCTTTCATCCGTAACGTTCAAACCTTTTATAACATCATCGATCAAAGAATCCGAAATTTTGGAAAAAGCCTCCGAAACGGAATTTTCCATATTTATATATGCTTTATATTGAGAAAGATTTGCATCGTTTATGGGAATGTCCATCTGTTTAAGATCGACTATGGATTTAACGCTTGCTTCGGGAAATAAAGCTACATCTCTGTAGGCTTCGATAAGCGAATTGCGATCTATGGGATTGCCGTATTCCATATTTCTGGCCGTCATCTCCAAAGAACGTTCGTTTATCGGTAGTCCGGCCTGTTTTAAGGCAGACTGGGCTGTATTTTGAAGATTTGTGTTCTGATATAAGGGGCGAATGGAAACATCCCGTCCGGAAACCTTCTGGATCTCAAACAGTATAAGAGAGCCTTTTTCAAAATTAACGGATGAGGAATTCTGAGCGTTTATTGTCACTCCGCCCTGAGTAAGAATTGAAATGGATTTATCGGTCTGTGCAGTCACTTTACCGAGTATGGTATCGCCGACACTCAGATTATCGATCATTTCGAGAACGGCCTGCTTGGTGGCATCCGAAGCCGCAACAGAGGCATCCGCCGCTGTCGTCTGATTCTGATTTATATCGGTTGGCGTAAACTGTGAAAATATGCTCGGTATAAGTGCCATAATGCCCTCGCACGTTTATGATAAAACAGTCTTTTTAAATGAAATTCTTAATAAATGTATTTCTGTGAATCGGCGTCTTGCCGAATTTCTTTAAAGCTTCTATATGCTTCGCGCTGCCGTAACCTTTATTGTCTTTGAAACCGTATTCGGGATACTTAAGATCATATTCGACCATAAGCCTGTCTCTGGTCACTTTGGCTATTATACTTGCCGCAGCTATTGAAACGCTTCTGGCGTCACCTTTGATGATCGCCACCTGCTTAATATCGACTTCGGGTATGGTAACCGCATCGTTAAGCAGTACATCGGGCTTTACTTTAAGATTTCCGATCGCCTGACGCATTGCCTCATATGTGGCATTTAAAATATTGATCTCATCGATCCTCTCGGGACCGATAAATCCAAGACCCGTAGCAACGGCTTCGTTCATTATAACGTCATAAAGCTCTTCACGCTTCTTTTCACTTAACTGCTTTGAATCGTTAAGATAAAGGATCTTACAATCTTTGGGAAGTATTACTGCTCCGGCGACTACAGGACCTGCGAGCGGACCTCTCCCGACTTCGTCTATTCCGCATATATAACCAAAAGATTCGTATTTGTGCTCAAATTCCTTAAGTTTCTCAATATGGGCTTTTTCTTTGTCCATATCTGCAATTTTCTTATTTGCTTTAGCGACAAGGCTTTGAACTCCGGGGCGTTCATCGTCCATATGATCTTTTACAAAAAGTTCCATTTTGTCTATGGGCGTATTGTCAAACTGCTTTTTAATATCCCCTATTGTCATTTGACTACACCAAAATCTTTCAAAGGATAGATACGAATCCAGACTTTTCCGATGATCTCACTTCTGTGAACGGGACCAACCGAAAATCTGCTGTCTTCGGAATCGTTTCTGTTGTCACCCATAACAAAATATTCATCATCCGCCAAAGTCATCGGCTCAAGAAGGGAGCCGAATTTCTTAATGACTTCGCGTCCGTAGTTTTCTTCGAGCACTTCACCGTCGATAAGTATATCGCCCGACTCGGTAAGCTGAATTGTTTCACCGGGCAGGCCGATAACTCTTTTAACGTAATTCTTGCCCGAACCGTCTCTAAAGGGAAAAACCACTATATCAAATCTTTCGGGCTCATGGAATCTGTAAGATATCTTATTGAGGATCAGATGATTTCCGTCAAAAAGTGTATTGTTCATCGAATCGCCGTACACTACCGTCTTCTGACCAACAAATTTTATGACAAGAAGCGTTACCACGATAACAACCAGGAAATAAATACTTGTACCGAGTGCTTCTCTTAACTTATCGCTCATAATATGCTTTTTTAACTCCTTTTATGGTCTTTCGAGTGTTATTCTGCCAAGCTTTCCGCCTCTGAAATCGTCAAGCAGTCTGACAGATGCTCTTACTATATCGTAAGAGCCGCCTTTTTTGAGGCAATTGTAATATTCTGCGACTTTATCGAGCATCAATGACTCGTAAGTCACAAACTGCATTTCGGATATGTCCGTTTCAAACAGTTCGTCTTCGATTGAGAATTTCTTTAAAATGTCCGGGTATTCTTTCTTAAAGTAGTTAAGAAGTGAGCCCGCGAGTTCTTCGGGAATAAGGATGTTATCGTTTATCGATCCTATGAGGGCAAGTCTTAAACCGACATTTGCATCTTCAAACTTTGGCCAAAGTATCCCGGGTGTATCCAAAAGTTCAAGGTCGGAATTGACCTTTATCCATTGTTTACCCTTTGTGACTCCGGGTTTATCTCCGGTCTTTGCAATGTTTCTACCGCAAAACGCATTGATAAAAGTCGATTTTCCGACATTCGGAATACCGACGACCATGGCTCTTATGGGCTGATTCTTTATGCCTCTTTTAAGGTTTCTTTCTATCTTGTCGGCACAAAGTTCTTTAACCTTCGGAAGTACGTTTCGAAGTCCTTCCTTATTCTTGCTGTTAAGAAAAAGAACGGAAATACCTTTATCTTCAAAATATTTTTTCCATTCGTTTCCAATATTTTTATCGGCAAGATCGGCCTTGTTTAAAAGGACCATTCTGTATTTATTTTTACACATTCTGTCGATATCCGGATTTCTTGAAGAAAGAGGACATCTTGCATCCACTATCTCAATGATGAGTTCAACAAGATTAAGATCCGCAAGCATCTGCTTCTTAGCCTTGTTCATATGTCCCGGATACCAGTTTATGTTTCTGATATCACTCATAGATCACCTTACTATACCAAGCTGTTCGAGGTTGCCTGACAGTTTGAACCAAACACGGCCTACCATATAGCTGCTTTCGATCACACCGATATTACCCGAACGGGAATCCTCGGAAAAGTTTCTGTTGTCACCGAGCACTATGAACTGGTCTTCCTCAAGTTCGATCTCCTGCTCCAGAATTCCCGGATCGGCTATTTTATCGTATGCTCCGGCTTCATCCAAAAGAACGCCGTCTATATAAACATATCCGTCCTTTATCATAACCTTTTCACCGGGAAGTCCGATTATCCGTTTTACGGAAATATGTGTATCTTCGTTACCGTTGGGCACAAAAGCAACAACGTCTCCGCGCTTTGGCATTGAAACGTTGTAAGTAAGTCTGTCGATAAGGATCTGCTGTCCGGAATAAAGGTCCGGTTCCATGGAATTACCGATGACATTTGTTCTGAAACCGTATACATACATTATCACAAATGCTATGACGGCCGAGATAACTATCCAAAACAGCCAGCTTATCAGTTCACGTATATGCTCACCGCTTATCTTTGTCTGCGGTTTTCTGTTAAAATCAAGTCCGTTGTATCTTCTGCTCATTTATATATAATTATATCATAATATAAAACGAAAAAAAGGTACAAAAAAAAGGAGCAGCAAGCTGCTCCTTTCCTTAATACTATCTAACCAATTCTTTAACCTTAGCTGCTTTACCAACACGGTCTCTTAAGTAGAAAAGTTTAGCTCTGCGAACTTTACCCTTGCGGACGATCTCGATCTTGTCAACATTGGGTGAGTGAAGGGGCCATGTCTTTTCAACGCCTACACCGTTTGAGCTCTTTCTTACTGTAAAGGTCTCTCTTGAGCTTCCGCCCTGTCTCTTAATGACGGTTCCTTCGAAAACCTGGATTCTTTCCTTTTCACCTTCTTTGATCTTGGCATAAACCTTAACGGTATCGCCTACGTTAAAATCGGTTACTTTGTCTTTAAGCTGAGCTTCTTCGATTGATTTGATAATGTCGTTCATGTGTTCCTCCTTAAATCGTCAGATGTTCGTAATGTAATAACAACAGAGGACCATCCCATTAATGCAACGTTAGCATTTTATCACAGCTTTTTACTGTTTGCAACATATTTTTCATATAAATCGGGCCTGTGTTTCTTTGTCTCTTCAAGCGATCTTTCAAGGCGCCACTTTTCTATGTTCTTATGATGCCCCGAAAGCAACACTTCGGGCACTGCTTTATCGTGCCAGATTTCAGGCCTTGAGTACTGCGGATACTCCAATAGTCCGTCCGAAAACGACTCGGTTTCGGCAGAATCCGCATTGTTTAAAACGCCGGGTACGAGTCTTGCTATGCAATCGGTCAAAACCATTGCCGGAAGTTCACCGCCCGTCAGAACATAATCGCCGATGGATATAAGATCGGTCACGGATTCTTCCAGTACTCTTTCGTCTATTCCCTCATAATGTCCGCAAAGAATTATGATATCTTCCTCAACGGAATATTCCTTTGCGATGCTTTGGTCAAAAACTCTGCCACGCGGTGTAACATAGATAACTTTGGCACGTTTTCTTCCGGCAGATGTTATCTTATCTTCAACCGCTTCTATGCAATCATATACGGGCTGAGCCTGCATGAGCATGCCGGCACCGCCTCCGTAAGTGTAATCGTCAACTTTATTATGTTTATTTTCGGTGTAATCCCTTATGTTCACACATTCGATCTCAATGAGATCGGCATTGATGGCGCGCTTTAAAATGCTCTCGTTAAGTCCTGAGTAAACCATATCGGGAAACAGCGTAAGTATATGAAAACGGATCATATATTTTAAAGCCCCTCAAGCAGTTTTACTTTAACAAATCCTTCTTTAATGTTTACTTCAAGGATACATTCTTTTATGGCAGGTATCAAAAGATCCGTGCCGTCTTCCCGTTCTACCTCGTAAACATCGTTTGCTCCCGTAGGAAGCACCTCTTTTAAAACACCGATCTTTCGGCCGTCGTCGCAAAGAACCTCAAGCCCTATAAGATCTGCGATAAAATATTCGTCTTTTTCGCATTTTACGGCGTCTTTTCTTGAAACCAGAAGATCAGCGTTCCTGTAAAGCATGGCCGTATCCATGTCGTTTATGCCTTCAAACTTTAATATGACAAACTGCTTAAAGAACTTAACGCTTTCGACTTTAAGTTCTTTGATGGCATCTTTATGACTTAAATACAGGGATTTAAGTTTTTTATATCTCTTAACGTCATCGGTCGTGGGAAAAACTTTGACTTCCCCTTTAACGCCGTGAGCGGTCGTGATGACGCCTATTCTTAAATAATCTTCCATATTGAATAAACAAGGGAGGGACATAGCCCTCCCTGTATGATCAGCTGATTCTAACGTCTACTCTTGTATTGTCTTTAGAAGAAGCCGCTTTAACTACCGCACGGATGGCCTTGGCAATCCTTCCCTGCTTACCGATAACCTTTCCCATATCGGAAGGGTCAACATGTAATTCAAGAACGGTATCACGTCCTTCTTTCGTCTCAATAACCACAACTTCATCAGGGTTATCAACAAGAGCCTTTGCTATTACTTCTACAAGTTCTTTCATAAGCTCTCCTATCCTAATAAAACAATGGTTAAATTATTTCTCGATACCTGCGTTTTTAAAGAGTCTGCTAACAACCTCTGTGGGCTGTGCGCCGTTATCAAGCCACTTCTTTGCTGCATCTGCGTCGATCTTAACGTCAGCGGGCTCAACATTGGGATTGTAGGTTCCGATTTCCTCGATAAATCTTCCGTCACGGGGAGATCTTGAATCTGCAACGATAATTCTGTAGAAGGGTGCTTTCTTCTGACCCATTCTTCTTAATCTGATCTTAACTGCCATTTCTTTTTACCTCCAAAAAATAAGAAATATGTTTATTTATTTCAACAATACCGAAATGTATGGCGAAATAATGTATTTTTGCCGGTTTCAGTTGTTAAAATCGATTTAAAAAGGAAAACCGCCGAACTTGCCGAGTTTTCCGAGCTTACCCATCATTCCGGGAAGCTGTTTCATCATCTTCTGTGCTTGCTCAAACTGCTTTATAAAGCGGTTTACTTCGGCTATATCCACGCCTGCGCCGTTTGCGATCCTGAACTTGCGTCTGGGATTCATCAGCTTGGGATTGGCCCTCTCTTCGGGCGTCATTGAAAAAATGATCGCTTCGGTCTGCTTGAGCTTCTTCTCACCTTCATCCGTATCGATATCTCCCGCCTTGACGCCCATTCCCGGAAGCATCGACATAAGTGAGCCGAGACCGCCCATTTTCTTCATGGCAGACATACTCTCAAGGTAATCGTTAAAATCGAACTTTCCCTTTTTAAGTCTTGAAGCCATCTGCTTGTCTTTTTCAATATCTCTGTCAAGATTGGCCTGCTCGGCTTTTTCGATAAGAGAAAGAACATCGCCCATGCCGAGTATTCTGTTAGCCATTCTGTCAGGATAAAAAGGTTCGATATTATCAAGCTTTTCACCGTTTGATACGTACAGTATGGGCTTTCCGGTAACCGCTTTGACGGAAAGTGCCGCACCGCCTCTTGTATCGCCGTCAGTCTTTGAAAGGATAACTCCGTCAATTCCGACACGCTCGTTAAACTCACCCGCAACATTAACGGCGTCCTGACCGGTCATGGCATCGACAACAAGTATGGTCTCATGAACATCGACGCTTTCTTTGATCTCAACAAGCTCGTTCATCATATCTTCATCGATATGAAGACGACCGGCCGTATCTATGATAAGTACGTTAAAACCGTTTTTGACCGCATAGTCATATGCGTTCTTTGCAATGACGGAAGGCTTGACGGAAGTACCCATTTCAAAGACTTCAGTCTGAACTTTCTCGCCGTTTATCTTTAACTGCTCGATCGCAGCGGGACGATAAATATCGCAGGCTGCAAGGAGCGACTTTTTACCTTTTTTCTTTAAAGCGTTTGCAAGTTTTGCGGTGGCAGTCGTCTTACCTGCACCCTGAAGACCGCACATCATGTATACGGTAACTTCTTTGCCGGGTCTGAAGGTAAGCTCGGTGATCTCGCTTCCCATAAGGGCGCACATTTCTTCGTTAACGATCTTGATCACCATCTGTCCGGGATTGATCCCTTCCATCACATCCGTACCGACGGCACGCTCGCTTACACTGTTTATAAACTGTTTAACCACTTTAAAGTTGACGTCGGCCTCAAGAAGTGCCATTTTTACGTCTTTTAAAGCAGCCTTTACATCTTCCTCGGAAAGTCTTCCCTTTCCCCTCAGTGCCTTGAAAACGTTTTGAAGTTTTTCGGTTAAACTTTCAAATGCCAATATATTTCCTCATGAATCCTAAAGCTTATCGAGCACACCGGAAAGTATATCTTTTATGCTCTTTGCTTTATCGGCTTCCAAATTGTTGCAATCGTCGATAAGCTTTTCCACTGAGAGGACATCTTTTTTGATGTCTTTAAACTTCTCAACGAGTTTTAATTTGTTTTCATAGCCTTCAAGCTGTCTGTCGACTCTTTTGATAAGGTCGTGAATGCCCTGTCTCGAGATGCCCTCCTCCTCGGAAAGTTCCGATAAAGACATATCGTTGAAGACTGCTTCGCTGTAGATCTTCTGCTGATGCTCGGTCAAAAGCTCACCGTAGAAATCAAACAAAAGTCCGCGCTCGTATAATTTGTCCATATAGTATTACCGTAATGCGTTTTTTGCGCATAATATGACAACGCCGTATAAACACCGATACGTATACTACAACATAGATTTAGCCCTGTCAAGTGTTTTTACTTTACATTATTTGATCCTCTTCTCAAATTCCGCGATCATTTCTTCATCCCGTACAGGATCAAACTCCGACAGACGATTCCTCGATGTTTCATACAGATCTTTGTCTTCAAGCTTTTCCACTCTGTCTAAAAGCACATCCATCTTTGAATATGCATTTTTTACGGCGGCACTGTTTTTTCCGGTCCCCAGATTATCGACTGTAAGTCTTAAGCTTTCCGATACGGCGTCGGACAGCATTGACGAATAAACATCATCCGGTTTATTCGGATCGGTCGTCAATCCTGCATAAAGAAGCGGCGTCACAAAGCCCAAACTTCCCGAAGTAAACGCACCTCCTTCAAAAAGACTTGTACTTCTTGTCTTGTTTACAAGGGGTGTGTTTATCTTATTTGTAAGATATACAACAACAAGATCGCATGAAGGATCGACATAAGTAAGCGTTCCGGTCCATCCCTGGTGACCGAAAACATCATTTGAAGTGCTTCCGAAATACCAGGGTCTTTTGTCGTCGCCGTTTCTCCACCAGCCTATCCCCCATTCGGAACTGCTCGGATTGCTCGGGGATGTAAAGCAGTCTATGACATCTTCAGAGAAGAACTTCTTATCTTCATATCCGCCCGAAAGCATTACATAAGCCAGCTTACAAAGATCGGTCGCGTTCGAAAAAAGCCCTGCATGACCCGATATTCCGGCCATCGCATAATAAGCCATTTCATCGTGAACTTCGCCTTGCAATGTATATGTCCTTATGCCGTCAAAGTTCACCATTCCTTCCCTTGTGTTTCCTTTAAGTTCGGTTGCGGCAATGTTATCCCCGGCAAATCCGTTGTCCAAAGGATTATATGTAATATGGTACAAAGAAAGCGGATCGTAAAAGATCTCTTTCAAAAATTCATCAAGTCTTTTTCCCGTTTTTTCTTCCAATATGAAACATAAGAGCATGAAATCGACATCCGAATACAGTATCCTGGTTCGTGGTTCATACATAAGCGGAGTCTTGCATATGCTCTCAAGCGTTCTTTCGCGGGTTTCAAACGAGTTATCACACCCGCTGTAGAGAGGGTTCACATACTCGGGGCCTATCCTGTTTACGGCAAAATCATAAGTATATATCTCATATTTCGGACTTGCGGGAAAACCGGCTTGGTGGCATAACAGGTCTTCGATCGTCAGGTTTTTCTTGTATTCTTTGATAAGTTCAAGATCGAGCGGTTTCGATCCGTTATAGGTCACATTTACAGTATCTTCGTAAAAACGATCGCCTATGTAGTCGCATACTTTGTCGGTAAGGCTCATTTCATTGTTGCTCACAAGATATTGAACGGCATAGTTTACGCTGAACATTTTTGTATTTGAGGCAAGATCGTATAAAGTGTCCGTATCAGCTTTATTTGAATCGGTAACCTTATTTAAAGTCTCGTCAAAAGTTTTTACCGATCCCCAGGCGTTCTCATATATGAGTTTTCCGTCTTTAATAACGCTTAACTGTGCCGAAGAAAACCCGTATTCTATGTCCTTTTTGACAATTGCATCTATAATCTCGAAAGCCTCAGGATCGATGACTGATTCATCTTTACCGTCAAGCAAAGTAGGATAAAGGATATTTATAACAACGGCACAATCAAGATCCGCAGGTGTGATATCCGATATCTGAACGGTATTTTCCCCGTTAACGGTATATTCTTTAATATCTACGAGATAAGTATTACCTGCGATCATCCCTTCGACATCGACGGGAATGTTATTGATAAACATTGAAAAGCTCTGAAGCTCGGAATTGAGAGTGATGTACATTGCTCCCTGATCTTTGTAGCATTTAAATCCGCAAATACTGTTAACAAATAAAGCATTATTGTGAAATCCAAGCCTGTCGGGGAATACAAGTGTCTTCTGAAAATCACCCTCGGGTTCTACTCTTCCCAAAGCGTTAAGATAGTCAGTAAAATCGGTATACTCAACTTTGGGTTCAAATATGACGGGATCGGTATTCAAAGCATCCGATGAAATTTCCGTTCCGTGGGGACCGGCTTCGATATCGTCATCAAAAGCCGGAACCGGCGGTATCGTATCATCTGTCTCAACATCGATTTTATCTCTATCGTAAATAGGCCTTTGGGAAACATCCGGCGTATTTCTGCCATTACAGGCAGTCAAAACAAATAATGATATTATCAAAACAGGCAATAAAAATCTTTTCATTTTCAATCCTTTAGCGCGGGTTTATCTGCCACATCTTGTATGCGACATTTTTGTCTTCCACAACATTCTATAATAACATATGTTGTTTGTATGTTATGCAGTATGTGTGCATATTTATACATTTGTTTGTTTTTATACACTAATCCAAAAACGGCGTATTCTAAACGTCTTTATTTCATGCCTCTTATTCTTCAAAGGAGCGAACGGTATTTTTATAATTTTTCTTCGCTCTTAAATAAGTTGCGTAATCCGCAAAGCCCGCTTCAACGCATGCATCTTTTATCTTCATTTTTCTATCCGATAAGGTGCTTACCAGATTGAGTCTTTTTTCCGTTACATAACGATGGATCGTATATCCGGTATATTCCTTGAAAACTTTCATGAGATGAAAACGTGAAAGTCCGGAGCATTCAGATAAAGCTTCGATCGAAAGATCATCTTTCAAATTATTGTTGATATGATCGATGACTTTAAGTATTTTCTCGTTATAGACCGCTCTTCCGTCGTAAGTGATAACATTCTTAGCGCTGTATTCATTAAGACGCACCAGAAATTCAAGAACATTCAGTCGCATATATGCGTCAAAACCAAAAGAATCGGAATCTTTGTGGGTTTCCAAACGTTTAAGCGTATCAAACAATCTTGTTGATTCCTTTTGCGAAAACCGCAAAACATTTACATGGTCTTTTGACGCCTTTTTAAAGCAGTCCGTAAGTTCAAAAGAATCGGATATTTTTTCGGACAAAAAAATATCCGACAGATAGATGACTATTCTTTCATACGCTTTCTTGGCGCTCACAATGGGACAATGTATCTCGTTACGTCCCACGAGCACGATATCCATGGGTTTAAGCTCATAGCTTTTACCCTCGACGTTATAAGTGACATCACCGCTTATAAAGAAAATAACTTTATAAAAATCGTGATAATGAAACTCATAAGTTCGATCTGAGATATCGTTAATATGAAAGTATTTGTAATCTTCTGTCAGATATCCGGTTTTTTCGTAAAACATGTCCTTTAGATGTTTGTGCGAACCACTTTCGGCTTATAGCCGTTCTTCTCAAGCTTGTCTATTATCTGTTTCTTATGTTCGGTTCCGAATGCTTCAAGAGTGATACGAAGTTCCACTGCAGCATTTCTGTTGATGGAAACGAACTGGTTATGCTCAAGTTTGATTACGTTACCGCTTTCTTTTGCGATGATATCGGCAACCTTGGAAAGTTCGCCGGGCTTATCGGGCAAAAGAACGGAAACGGTAAATATTCTGTCTCTGAAGATAAGTCCCTGGGAAACAACACTGGACATCGTTATCACGTCCATGTTACCGCCGGAAAGAATAGATACTATCTTCTTGTTCTTAACCTTTAACTGTCTTAAAGCCGCAACGGAAAGAAGTCCCGAATTTTCAACAACCATCTTGTGGTTTTCTACCATATCAAGGAAGGCAACGACAAGATCTTCATCGGGAACTCTTATGATTCCGTCAAGATTCTTTTGAAGATAAGGGAACAGTATGTCACCGGGTGTCTTAACGGCAGTACCGTCGGCTATAGTCGAAACATTGTCCAGGGTGACAACCTTTCCCGCCTTTAAGGATTCATCAAGACATGCTGCATTTTCGGGTTCAACACCATATACTTTGATCTTCGGATTTAAAAGTTTTGCAAGTGTCGAAACACCCGTGGCAAGTCCGCCGCCGCCTACGGGAACAAGAATGATATCGACAAGCGGAAGTTCCTTAATGATCTCCATTGCGATGGTACCCTGTCCGGTCGCAACTCCGAGATCGTTGAAAGGATGAATGAAAGTATATCCGTTCTCTTTAGCAAGTTCATAAGCTTTCTTGCAGGCTTCATCGTATACGTCTCCGTAAAGAACGACTTCCGCACCGTATGATTTTGTTCTGTTGACTTTGATAAGAGGAGTTGTCGTAGGCATTACGATAGTTGCCTTAACGCCGTAGCATTTTGCGGCATAAGCAACGCCCTGAGCATGGTTTCCTGCCGAAGCGGTTATGATCCCTTTCTTGCGCTCATCCTCGGAAAGAGTAGACATCTTATAATATGCGCCTCTTACCTTGTAGGCCCCGGTGAACTGCATGTTCTCGGGCTTTAAATAAACCTTGTTTCCCGTCTGTTCGCTTAAATAATCGCTGAAAACAAGTTTCGTGTCCAGAGTGACTTCCTTTACTTTTTCGGAAGCCGCTTCAAAACTCTCCAAAGTTAAATCTTCCATTTCCGCTGTGCCTTTCTTCATCATTGATTATCGTTTTCTTTTTCAAACAATGCATTCATAAATTCGTCGGATGAAAATCTTTGCAGATCTTCCATACCCTCTCCGACACCTATAAACTTAACAGGTATATGAAGGTCCGAAGAAACCGCTATCGCAATTCCGCCTTTCGCGGTTCCGTCCATCTTGGTGAGAACTATACCTGTAAGATTCGTTACTTCATTGAACTCTTTGGCCTGATTTACGGCGTTCTGACCGGTGGTGGCATCAAGTACTACCCAGGTCTCTCTTGCGGCGTCGGGGAACTCTCTGTCGATAACACGATTCATTTTACGAAGCTCTTCCATAAGATTTTTCTTATTGTGAAGTCTTCCCGCAGTATCGAGTATAAGAACATCCACGCCCCTTGCTTTGGCGGCATTTACGGCGTCAAATACGACGCTGGCGGGATCCGTCCCTTCTTTTGATGTAATGATGGGAACACCCGCTCTTTGGGCCCATTCTTCAAGCTGTGCATTGGCCGCCGCTCTGAAAGTGTCGCAAGCGGCAACAAGAGTCTTTTTGTTTTCGTTATGATAAATACCGGCGATCTTTCCCACGGTAGTGGTCTTGCCCACTCCGTTTACACCGACTACCATGATCACGCATTTTTTGTTTTCGTAATCATACATATCTTCCGTAGACGACAATCTTTTTCTTATGTCCTCATAAAGAAGATTTTTAAGCTCTCCGGGTATTTTTGCTCTGTTCTCTTTTACGGACTTTTTAAGTGACTCAATGATATCTTCGGTAGTGTTTACTCCGACATCACCCATGATCAGAACTTCTTCAAGCTCTTCATAAAGATCATCGTTGATCTTCTCGTGTCCCAAAAATACGGCATCGATGTCTGAAGCAAACCCTTCTCTCGACTTTTTAAGTCCCATTTTAAGCCGTTCAAAGAAGCCGGGTTTTCTTTCTTCTTCCATAATTTCCTTAATCATCCAGATCCTTGTCGATAAGATTTACGCTTACAAGAGCGGATACACCCTTCTCCTGCATCGTAATACCGTACAGGCGGTCACACTTTGACATCGTTCCTCTACGGTGAGTGATGACAATGAACTGAGTATGTTTTGTCAGTTTGTTAAGATACTTGGCAAAGCGATCGACATTGCTTTCGTCCAGCGCAGCCTCGATCTCGTCGAGAAGTGCGAAAGGCGAAGGCTTAAGGTTCTGGATCGCAAACAAAAGTGCTATCGCGGTAAGAGCTTTCTCACCACCCGAAAGCTGCATCATGTTCTGAAGCTTCTTTCCCGGAGGCTGCGCGATTATACGGATACCTGCCTCGAGAATATCCTCATCCTCGATAAGTTCAAGCGTTCCTTTACCGCCTCCGAAAAGTTCTTTAAACACTTTGTCGAATTCGTTGTTGATATCCTTAAAGCTCTCGGTAAACTGCTTACGCATTGCTTCGTCAAGTTCGGCTATAATGCCCTTTAAAGTCTCCGTCGCTTCTATAAGGTCATCATGCTGAGTCTTAAGGAATGTGTAACGTTCCATAAGATTCCTGTAATCCTCGATAGCGTTAACATTAACGTCACCGAGCTTTTTGATCTCTTCCTTAACCTTTGAGATCTGTTTCTTCATGGAAGGAAGTTCTTTCATATCTTCGTTACGAAGCGACTTTGCATCCACCAAAGTGATCTCGTACTCTTCCCACATATAATTGATCTGAGTTTCGATCGACTCGGTATACTTTTCTTTTTGCGTATTGAGTCTGTATATTTCTTTATCCAGAGCCGTAATGCGCGAAGAAAGCTCTTCTCTGTCCGTAAAGAAATGTTTCTGTTTCAAAGTAAGATTGTCTCTTGTCTTAACGTTTTCGTTAAGTTCTGTCTGGGTCTTTGTCTGAGTCGTATGGCCCAAAGCGATCGTCTTTTCAATCTCGGCAATATTGTTTTCTTTAAGCGTGATATTGTCGTTACCTTCTTTGATCTTATCTCTGACTTCATTGGCATCGATCTCAAAACGCTTGATCTCGTCTTCGATTCGCTGAAGATTCTGGTTTACGAAATCCTGTTTCTGGTAACACTTGTTAACTTCAAGTTCCCATGCGGCAACATCTTTGGCATATCCGGCCTCTTTGTCGTGAGTGGCATCGAGTTCCTCCTGGAATTTGGCAATGTCTTCCGTCACGGTTTTTTCGGTCTTTTCGGACTCCGTAAGTTCATTTAAGATATCTGATTTGTTGGAATCGATATCTTTAAGCTGAGTTGCGATCTCAACCTCTTCATTTTTAAGATCATGCGATCCTTTGATAGTCTCGTTTTTCTTTTCCTGAGCCGCGATAACGTTCAGCTTGGCGGTATTCTGCTCGATGTATTTCTTTTGGATCTTAACCTTAAAGTCCTCTATCTCCATACGCATACGGTTACGTTTGGTCTTCAAAGCTTCGATCTCGTCAACGAGCTCATCCATGAGCTTAAGTGATTCTTTGATCTTTTTGTTGAGTTCGTCTATCTCTCGACGACGGCCGAGGAAATTCGAATTGTTTTTAAACGAACCGCCCGATATCGAACCGCCGGGCGCAAGCTGCTCGCCTTCGATCGTAACGATCCACATACTGAATTTGTATTTTCTGGCGATCTTTAAAGCATTGTCCACGGTATCGACTACAAGTATCCTTCCAAGCAGCGTAGCCGCAACATCATCGTACTTTTTGTCTACTTTCACAAGATCCTTCGCAAGACCGATCGCACCTTCTTCTTTGAGCGCTTCGGGATTCTTAAATGTCTGAGGATCTTTGATGGTGGTTAACGGTAAAAAGGTTGCGCGTCCGAAGCTGTTCTTTTTAAGATATTCGACCATCTTCTTTGCGGTCTGTTCATCTTCGGTAACGATATTCTGAGCATTTCCGCCGAGAGCGATCTCTATCGCGGTCTCATACTTTTTATCAACGGTAAATATATCGGCAACAACACCGACGATACCTTTTTCTTTGTTCTTAAGTTCCATGACCTTACGAACGCTGTTTCCGTATCCTTCATAGCGTTCTGTAAGAGCCGAAAGGGCATCGAGTTTTGATTTATCCTGATGATAAAGAACCTGAGCGTCACGCAGATCCTTATCCTTACCGGCAAGCTGCTCTCTGATGGCTTCAACGCTTTCTTCCTGCTTAAGCAAAGAATCGTTCATCTCTTCGATCTCTTTATCGATCTTGGAGCAGTCTTCCTGTAATTTAACGATCTCTTCGTCCTGCTTTTCTTCATTGGACTTTGCCTCAACAAGTTTGGAAGTAAGTTCGGCACGGCGAATGAGTATCTGCTCTTTCATCGTATCGTATCTTCCGATCTGCGTCTTGATCGTGGCACGCCTGTTAAGCTCGTTGATTATCGTATTTTTCCCGTTCTCGATCTTTTCATCGAGATCTTTTATTTTGTCGCGCTCTTCATTAAGCAGCTTTACGGCCTCTGACTTGGATTCGTTAAGAGACTTCATCTGCTCATCGTTTGCTTTCTTTTCTTCGCTTACTCCCGAAAGGTCTTCCTGTCTTTTGGCGATATCTCTCTCGATCGATTTAAGACGATCGTTATGAGCGCTCTCGCTCACTCTTATCGAGTTGATCTGTTCGCGTAAAACAAGGATCTCGCCCTCAAGCTTTTCGCGCAAAATACCCGAATCGGAAAGTTTTGTTTTAGCTTCATCGATCTTTTCGTTAAGACCCTGAAGTGTTTCTTCTATTTCTGCATATTCTTCTTTGATATGCTCGTATTTTGAATTGGTCTCATCAAATTCTTCGGTCGCTGTAGTAAGTTTTTCCTCGACCGATTCAAGCTGACCTTTTATACGATCGTTTTCAAGCAGGAAAACATTTACGTCCAAAGACTTAAGTTCTTCCTTCTTTTTAAGGTATACTTTGGCAACCTCGGCCTGTTTTTCCAACGGTCCGACCTGCTTTTCAAGTTCGGAAAGGATATCCTTTACACGAACAAGATTGCCTTCTTCGGATTCAAGCTTCTTAACCGATGCGTCTTTTCTTTTCTTAAACTTAACGATACCTGCGGCCTCGTCAAACAGTTCACGACGTTCTTCGGGACGGCCGCTAAGTATCTTGTCGATCTGACCCTGACCGATGATCGAATAACCTTCTTTACCGATACCGGTATCATAGAAAAGTTCATTAACGTCCTTTAATCTGCAGACCGTACCGTTTAAAAGATATTCACTCTCTCCGGAACGATACAGTCTTCTTGTTACGGTAACTTCATCGTAATCAAGCGGCAAAACATGATCGGAGTTATCGAGAGTTATGGCTACGGAAGCGTAACTTAAAGGTTTTCTCATCTCGGTTCCCGAGAAGATGACATCCTGCATGGAAGCGCCTCGAAGCTGCTTGATACGCTGTTCTCCGAGTACCCATCTGACAGCGTCTGCAACATTACTCTTGCCCGAACCGTTAGGGCCTACTATACCCGTGATACCGTTTTCAAACTTGAAATCTATTTTATTCGCAAAGGATTTAAATCCGTGTACTTCAATACTTTTTAAATACATTAATTGCCTATCCTATCATTGAGTATCTTTATCGCAGTCGAAGCCGCAGTCTGCTGAGCGATCTTCTTGGATTTGCCTTCAGCCGTTGCAAGAACTTCATCCGAAAGGTTTACGCTGACGGTAAATGTTTTGTCGTGCTCCGGACCGGATTCACTTATAAGTTCATAAGTAAGGGACTTATCATTATAGTATTTCTGAACCAATTCCTGAAGATAAGACTTGGAATCGACGAAAAGTTCGTTTTCTTTTAACACATGCAAAACATGGTTGTAAACATACTTCTTGGCTTCGTCAAGACCGCCGTCAAGGTAGATGGCACCGAGCACCGATTCGGTAATATCGCAAAGAACCGAATCTCTTTCGCGACCGCCTCCGAGTGCTTCGCCTTTGCCCATGAATATGGCTTTTCCAAGTTCCATGCGCTTTGCGCAGATCGCAAGGCTCGGTTCACATACAAGTGAAGCACGTTTCTTGGAAAGTCCACCTTCAGGTACTTTTGGATATTCGTCGTAAAGGTATTCGCTCGTTATAAGCTCGAGTACCGCATCTCCCAAAAATTCCAGGCGTTCATAATCGGCTCTTTTGTTGATCTTCATCTCGTTCGTATAGGAAGAATGGGTAAGCGCTTCAAGCAGATATTCCTCATTTTTGAAAGTATACCCTGTTTTTTCCTGTACAAATGCAATAACTTCTTCTTTGTTCATATATACATTCCTAAGGGCGGGACCAAATCCCGCCCTTAAATTCAACTGTTAATACATTCCCTGATCTTGGAAACGGCATCGGCCACTGTAACGATATCAGAAAGTTCTTCTTCTTCAAGCTTTACATTAAAGGCTTCTTCCATTCCCATTACGATCTGTAAAAGATCCAATGAATCTGCACCGAGATCGTCGGCAAAAGTCGTCTCGGGTGTGATCTCCCTCGGATCTACGTTAAGCACTTCCGAAACGATCTTTCTTAGCATTTCAAGTTCCATTACCTTGTTACTCCTTAATCGGCAGGATTCAATTGATCTTTTATCTTGCCGTTAATATCCTGCTCCATAAATGTAATGACCTGAAGCACGGAATTTTTGACTTCAACAGCCTTTGAACTGCCGTGAGTTTTGATCACAAGCCCGTTAAGTCCCAAAAGCGGAGCTCCGCCGTAATCTTCGAGTGAAAACCCTTTAAGCGTTTTCTTTAAAGATTTCTTGACAAGAAGTGCTCCCATTTTACTGATAAACGAAGAAAGAAGCCCTTCTTTGATGATACCTATCAAAGCGGAAGCAACACCTTCGTACATTTTTAAAATAACGTTACCGGTAAATGCTTCGCAGACGATAACATCTGCGTTTCCCTCAGGGATATCTCTGGCTTCGATACTTCCGACAAAATTGATGTCGGGACAGGATTTTAAAAGAGGAAACGTTTCTTTTACAAGAGCATTGCCTTTTTCTTCTTCGGCTCCGATATTTACGATCGCAACCTTGGGATTTTTAACTCCCATAACATTTTCCATATATATCGAACCCATCTTGGCAAACTGTACAAGATGAGAACTTCTGGCATCTACATTCGCACCGCAGTCGATCAAAAGCGATACGCCTTTTCTTGTGGGGATGAGCGGAGCGAGCGGGGGTCTTTCAACACCCTTTATTCTTCCCACTATAACCTGACCTCCGGCCAATACGGCACCTGAACTGCCGGCAGAAAGAAAAGCATCGCACTCCTTTTCCTTTACAAGTTCAAGCCCTTTGACGATCGAGGAATCTTTCTTTTTACGGATCGCCAGTACCGGAGGTTCGTTAGGATCGATCACCTCTTCGGCGTTGACAATCTCAACACGTTCTTTATCATAAGTATATTTTGCCAGTTCGGCAGTGATCGCTGCCTCCTGACCTGTGAAAACGACTTTTACTTTTTCGTTTTCGTTTACTGCCGCAATAGCACCCTTGACGATCTCCAAGGGGGCATTGTCTCCGCCCATGGCGTCGACACACACCGTAACTGATTCAGACATTTATCTATACTCTCCCAAATATAAACTGACACCCCGGAATACCTCGTGCGGATTGCATAAAATCCACACTTATCCCAAGTTAAAGTCGTACTTTTATAATATACTTTGAAACAGGAAAAAATACAAGTAAAAAGAATGTCTCTTATTCTTCATTTGTTATTCAAGGAGAACGAAAAAAAGAACTCGTTATGAGTTCTTTTTTGTGATCACAAAATTATTATACTTCCAAATTAATCTACGGAAACGATTTCCTTTTTATTGTAAGAACCGCAAGCCTTGCAAACGCGATGAGGTACCATTAAAGCACCGCACTTGGAACACTTTACAAGAGTGGGAGCACTCATTTTCCAGTTTGCACGTCTCTTATCTCTTCTACCCTTGGAAGATTTATTCTTGGGACAAATAGACATCTCTACACCTCCTTATTATGCGCGTTAAAAATATCCTGTATCGCTGCCATTCTGGGATCCGGTACGAAGGTATCGCAGCCGCAGTCACCTTCATTACGATTTCTGCCACATACGGGACACAGTCCCTTGCAGTCGTCCTTACACAGAACCTTCATTGGCAGACCCATTGTCAACTCATTGTGGATCAAAAGATCGCTGTCAAGCTCGTAACCGTTTAAAAACGCTTCGGCTTCTTCTTCACTTTCTTCGTATGAAGAGGGCTCATCAAGTACAAATTCACTGTCAACAGACACTTTACGTTCGACTTCCAAAAGACATCTGTCACACGGCATCAAAACCGTACTGAAGCCTTTTACCAGGATCTTAACTTTTCCGTCGTTGTTGTTAGTGATCTCAAATCTGTATATACCGCTCGATGTGACCGGATACTTTATGTATCCGAGATCTATGCTCTCGGAGTTAAATTCAACATCCAAAGCATCGGCTTTTTCGGTATTTTTGAAATAGTCAGTAAGATTGATAAGCAAACTTCCACTCCTATCCACACTTTATGGATTATACAAAGGGCAGTTTCTTTTGTCAACAGGTTTTTACGTTAACTTATCTTTGTTTTTAGTTTAACTGACACTGCACTGCCGTAAGAGCCACACCGCCTACGATATCCTCCCATGAACAGCCTCTGGAAAGGTCGTTTACGGGTTTTGCGATACCCTGAAGCATAGGTCCGTATGCCTGTGCTTTTCCCAGTCTTTGTACAAGTTTATATCCTATATTTCCCGCATCAAGGTTGGGGAAGATCAAAACATTTGCATGACCTGCAACTTCCGAACCGGGTGCTTTTGACTTTGCAACCTGAGGAACCAATGCCGCATCGGTCTGAAGTTCACCGTCGATCGTAAGACCCGGATATTGCTCGTGAGCGATATTCGTAGCCTCAACGACTTTGTCGACAAGAGCATGCTTCGCGCTTCCCTTTGTAGAGTGAGAAAGCATAGCGATAATGGGCTTTGCGCCTACCAGCGTTTTAAAACTCTTTGCGCTCGTATCGGCAATGGCCGCAAGTTCTTCTGCCGTGGGATCCTGGTTAAGACCGCAATCGGCAAAAAGAAACGTTCCGTGCTCTCCCATTTCACAGTCCGGAACATCCAATATGAAGAATGCCGAAACAAGTTTGACACCGGGAGCCGTTCTTAATATCTGAAGCGAAGGACGAAGAACGTCCGCAGTCGCATGGCAGCATCCGGCAACCATTCCGTCCGCATCGTTTGCTTTAACCATGATGACACCGAAGGTAAGATAATCGTTTAACAATATCTCACGTGCCTTTTCTTCAGTCATACCTTTAGCTTTACGTGTTTCGTAAAGAAGATTTACGTATTCGTCAAACTTCTCGTAATTTTTGGGATTGATAACCTTAACCCCGTCAAGTTCAACCTCAAGCCAGTTTGCACCGTCCATGATCTTTTCTTCGTCGCCGATCATGATGATGTTTGCTATATCTTCCTCGAGTATATGCGCAGCAGCGATAAGCACGCGCTTATCGTTTGTTTCGGGAAGAACTATCGTTTTTTTGTCCTGTCTTGCCTTCTCTTTGATAAGATCGATATATGCCATACCCTTTTCTCCTAAATTGTCAAAAATTCAATCAAAAACTAATATAAGTATATCCCAATGAAACGCCTTACACAATATAAGGAAATGTACTATTTTAAATACAATCGAGGTTGAGAAAATCCCGTAATTGTGTTAATCTTTTGACAATGAAAACCGCAGCGATAATATGCGAATACAATCCGTTTCACAACGGTCATTTGGCGCAGATAAATTTAATAAAAAAAGACCTGAAAGCCGATGTGATAATATGTATCATGTCGGGTGATTTTGTCGAGCGCGGAGAACCGGCCGTTTTTGACAAGCATATAAGAGCCTCGCACGCGTTGAACAACGGCGCGGATATTGTTTTAAAGCTCCCCGTATTTGCTTCTCTGGCAAGCGCGGACCTCTTCGCTTATTCTGCCGTTTCGATCCTCGACCGTTTAAACTGCGTCGATCATCTCTGCTTCGGAGCAGAGTGTGACGATCCGAACCGGCTTATCGAATTGGCGGACAAACTCAAAAATATCAATATCAATTCCGCGGATATAAAAGACCGCTTAAAACAGGGAATGACTTTTGCCGCTGCCAGAGCCGCTCTTTTCCCCGAATACGAAGACCTTTTAAAAGGTTCCAACAATATCCTTGCGCTCGAATATTTAAATGCATTGAACTCACTTGGTTCAAAGATCAAGCCCTATATGATCAAGCGTGAAGGAAATTTATACAACGACACATATTTATCGGACAATACTCTTCCATCCGCTTCGGCCATAAGAAAAGTGTTGCGTGAAGGAAGTATTTCTTCGCTTAAATCCTTCGTTCCAAACGATGTATTTATGAGCATTTCAAAAGAAACGCCTGTTTCTTTAGACGATTTTTCGCAATCGCTCTACTATAAACTTCTAAGCGAAAGCGACTATGCGGATTATCTTGAGATCTCTAACGATCTTTCCAACAGTATAAAGAAAAAACTGTCGACTTACGTATCTTTTTCTTTGTACATTGATGCATTAAAAAGCAAGAACCTGACTTATTCGAGAATTTCGAGAGGACTTATGCATATTCTCCTTAATATAAAAGGAAACAACGATTCAAGATATGAAATGTTAAAAGAGCTTGAATGTGTAAGGATGCTTGGTTTTAAAAACACTGACAGTGTTAAGGCTTTCTTTAAGATCGTTGACGAAAGTTCCGATATCAAACTGTCTTCCAATCCTGCTAAAGATAAAAACCTGTTTAACGATACGACCGCTTCTTTGATCGATGAAGATCTTTTTGCCGCATCTTTATACAACAATATCTGTTGTGCAAAATCGGGCAAACAACCGCAAAATGACTGTTCCCGTAAGCTTATCATCGTATAAAGCTACATTGAAACTTGAAAACAATGCATTAATATAATAAAATCTCTTTATTATTAATGAAACGGGGAACAATCATGTCTTTGGTGCTGACATTATCCGAACAATTTTATAAATGTTTCATTCGTGAGGACCGTTACAAACTCATGATAAGCGGTATCGGAGTTACTTTAAAAGTTTCTTTGGTTGCCGTTATCCTTGGTGTTATCATCGGTTTTCTGATCGCAATCTGTAACCTTTCAAAAAGCAAGTTTTTAAGAGCCATCGGGCTTACATATACCGACATCATCCGCGGAACACCGTCTGTAACCCAGCTTATGCTTATTTATTTTGTTGCTTTTGCGGCGGTCAGATGGGACAAATGGATAATATGTGCGATCGCATTCGGCATCAACTCAGGCGGTTACGTTGCCGAGATCATCCGTGCTGGTATTTTGTCGATAGACAAAGGACAGACCGAAGCCGGAAGATCGCTCGGGCTCAATGCAAGCCAGACAATGATCCATATCGTGCTTCCTCAGGCGATAAAGAACATCTTTCCAGCTCTTTGCAACGAGTTTATAGTGCTCATAAAAGAGACTGCGATCGTAGGCTATGTGGGATTAATGGACATACAGAAAGCGGGTGACTTTATTAAAAGTGCGACTTTCCTTCCTTTCATGCCCCTTATAGCTACCGCCATAATCTACTATGTTATCATCAAAGCGCTCAATATCGGCCTTCGTTATATTGAAAAGCGTCTTCGCGAATCGGAGGTACGCTGATTATGATAAAGATCAACAATCTTAAGAAGAATTTTGACAAACTTGAAGTATTAAAAGGTGTTAATGAACATATACGTCCCGGTGAAGTTGTGGCGGTCATAGGGCCATCCGGCTCGGGAAAAAGCACTTTCCTTCGCTGCATCAATCTGCTTGAAAATGTGACCGAAGGCGAGATATATGTTGACGATGAACTGATCACCGCGCCCGGTGTCGATATCAACAAAGTACGTCAGAAAATGGGAATGGTATTCCAGCAGTTTAACCTTTTCCCTCATCTTAAAATAATTGACAACATCACTCTCGCACCCACTTTGCTTAAAAAGATGAGTAAAGAAGATGCCGAAAAAAGAGCAATGGAACTTCTTACAAGAGTCGGCCTGGCAGATAAGGCCCGGGTGTATCCCGCATCACTTTCGGGCGGTCAGAAACAGCGTGTCGCTATCGCCAGAGCACTTGCTATGGACCCCGAGATAATGCTCTTTGACGAACCAACTTCCGCTCTCGACCCCGAAATGGTCGGCGAAGTTTTGGATGTTATAAAAGCTCTGGCCGAATCGGGAATGACAATGGTGATCGTTACTCACGAAATGGGATTTGCCAAAGAAGTTTCATCAAGAGTCCTTTTTATGGACCAGGGTATTATAATGGAAAGCGGAACTCCGAGCGAACTTTTCGACAATCCGCAAAACGAACGTACAAAGCTGTTTCTTAGCAAAGTACTTTAATTGATTATATGAAGCGTAAGCTTCTGTATAATAAGGAGGAATTATTATGAAAACCAAAAAAATCATTGCAACAGTGATCGCATCTTTACTCACGGTTGCTACACTTGCCGGCTGCGGCAGCACATCCAAAGAGATCAAATTCGGAACCAACGCCGAATTCCCGCCCTTTGAATTTATCGCAGCCAACGGAACCATCGGTGAATACGACGGTATCGATATCGCTATCGCCAAAAAGATCGGCGAAGATATCGGACAGACCGCAGTTATCGAGAACATGGAATTTGATTCTCTTCTCGTTGCTCTTCAGAACGGTCAGATTGACGCAGTTATCGCCGGTATGACAGTTACGGATGAACGTGCCGAATCGGTTGATTTCTCGATTCCTTACTATCAGGCAACTCAGGTCATCATCACAAAAGAAGGTTCCGGCATCTCTTCCGCAGCCGATCTTGCGGACAAATTCACCGCTGTTGTTCAGGGATATACCGGAGAAACATGTATCATTAACCTTGGATACAAATACGAGTCCTTCAAAAAAGGAACCGAATGCATCATGGAACTTGTAAACGGTAAATGTGATGCAGTCGTTATCGATTCCGCTACGGCAGACAAATACGTAGCTGATAACGAAGGCCTTGTTATTGTTGAAGACTCCGAAGCATTCGGTAATGAAGAATATGCAATCGCAGTTCAGAAAGGAAACACCGAGCTTCTTAACAAGATCAATAAGTCAATCGAAAAGATGCTTGCAGACGGCACTATAGCTGATTTAGGTGATAAATACTGTGAAGCAGAGTAAAGCATAAATAACTTGTCAAGCATCGACACAATAATGTATCGACCCGAGACCTTCCTTGAGCGTCGGCGCTTAGCGAGGTATTTTCGAGCTTAGCGTCCGCTACGTGAAAGGTTCGAGCGAGAGCGTGTCGAGGGCGGTACTTATTGTGGCGATGCATTAACGAAAAAGACCATCCGAAATGTGAACATTCGGATGGTCTTTTTTAATCATTGTTGCATGGCTTGTTATTATTGCTTAGTCATAATCTTCCGGATTAAGTATAAATCCCTCATTCTTTTCGGGAGTTTCTTTGATGATGATCCTTCTCGGGGGCTTGGGCGGACGGTTCTTTCTTGAGCCTAAAAGAAGTCCTGCAACAAATCCAAGTAAAACACCGCAAGCGATCGAAAGAATAAGCTCCCTTACAGAGATCTCGGCCCTTTCCTTGATATCTTCAAAAAAATCGTACATATTCTTCCCTCCTGCTTTGTTTTTATGATCATATCATTTTTCTATTAATCATATGATAACATATTTTGCCTGTTTTGTGTCATCATATTGGCGGTTGCAAACAACGCCAAAAACTGATATCTTATTTGTCGGTGTACGTGGGAAACAGGTGAAACTCCTGTACGGGCCCGCCGCCGTGAGATGCATTTAAAGTTTTTTCTTGCTTATGCCGCAACATAAGGACAAGCCATTGGGAGCCATCCTGAGAAGGTGAAAAAACGCATTGAGTCGAAATACCCGGCACCGTCGTACGGTTCATCCGTACAGCCCCATCAAATGTCTGCGAGCACCGGACAGGGGTTTTTATAAAAACAAAACAGTTTTAAGGAGATACATTATGAAGAACAGATTATTTTTAAAGCGTCTTTCTATTCTCCTTGTGTGCATGTTATTTGCGGGTTCCATGTTAACACTTGCAGGATGCAAAGATAAGACTACCGAAGCAGTTACAAGTGAAGCTTCTGAAGTAAAAGAGCTCGGTTCGGGTGCCACAAGTTTCAATTTTAACGTTGTAGACGCTGACGGAAACACAACGGCATTTGTTATCAAGACCGATGCCACTACAGTCGGAGAAGCCTTGCTTGCAGTTAACCTCATTGAAGGTGACGAGTCCGATTTCGGTCTTTACGTAAAGAAGGTTAACGGCATTACCGCAGACTATGATGTAGACCAGACATACTGGGCATTTTACATCGACGGCGAATATGCCATGACCGGTGTTGATTCTACCGAAGTTGTTGCAGGTTCAACCTACGAATTCAAGGTAGAAAAATAATGACAAAACAAAAACCGTTTCTCACAATTTATGAAATTGTGATATTCGGAATGCTCGGAGGCGTCATGTACGTCTCCAAGCAATTAATGGAATTTCTTCCAAATGTCCATTTAATAGCCATGTTTGTTGTCGCTTTAACGGTTGTTTATCGTTTTAAAGCGCTCTTCCCGATATATGTCTTTATACTGCTCACGGGTTTGTTTAACGGATTTTCACTGTGGTGGTATCCGTATCTTTATTTGTGGCTCGTTCTTTGGGGCGCAACAATGCTGCTTCCCAAAAACATGAACAAGAAGATCGCTCCGTTTGTATATATGGCAGTTGCGGGATTGCACGGTTATTGTTACGGAACTTTATATGCACCGTATCAGGCTCTCGTCTTTCATTTAAATTTTAAACAGACGCTCGCCTGGATAGCTGCAGGTCTTCCGTGGGATGCCATTCACGGCACCAGTAACCTGATAGTCGGCATACTTATCGTTCCGCTTATCACAGTTTTAAGATTGTGCGAAAAACAATTCAAAAGAAACAACATATGATTCTGAAATAAAATCTGACGATCATAGAACAGACAAAATCGGCAAGCAAACGTTTCAATAAAAAACATTGCTTGCCGATTTTTTTAGTTTTTCTTCTTTCCCTGGTTTGCGACTGCCTCCATCTTGGCTTTTAAAGCGTCGGCATCGCCCAAATAATAATGTCTGATGACCTTCATATCATCATCAAATTCATAAACAAGGGGAACTGCCGTAGGAATGTTCACGCCGATTATCTCTTCATCGGAAAGACCGTCAAAGTATTTAACAAGAGCTCTGAGTGAATTGCCGTGAGCAGCGATGATAACTCTCTTCCCCGCAACTATATCTTTCTTAATAGTTTCCTCAAAATACGGAACAACTCTTTCGATCGTTGTCTCAAGACTTTCATTTTTCGGAAGAAGGCTCTTGTCCACATCTCTGTACATAGGCTGCCTGCAAGCGCTTCTTTCGTCTTCGTCGGACAATTCGGGCGGCTTAACGTCAAAAGAACGTCTCCATATCTTAACCTGATCTTCTCCGTATTTTTCTGCGGTCTCAGATTTATTAAGACCCTGGAGCGCCCCATAATGACGCTCATTTAATTTCCATGATTTGATAACCGGAAGCCAGGCTCTGTCCATCTCATCCAGAGCGATATTAAGTGTATGAATTGCTCTTTTCAGATAAGAAGTATAGCATACGTCAAAATCATATCCTTCTTCCTTAAGCGTCTTTCCCGCCTGTTTTGCTTCTTCCGTACCTTTTTCGCTGAGATCGACATCCATCCAGCCGGTAAAAAGGTTCAGTTTGTTCCACTCGCTTTCACCATGTCTTATAAGTACCAGTTTTTTCATATTTCATCTCCTTTATTCAAAAAATAAAAAAATAGTTACCCTTAGGTAACTATTTTAATACTTTTGTTTAAAACAAACAAGATTGTTATTTGTTCAAAAAGAAAATTAATTCTTGAAACTGTGGATTGGCGCGGGAATACGGCCTTTTCGATTGATAAAATCATCGCACGAAAATTCATTGACCGGCATAATGGGTGCATATCCGAGCAATCCGCCGAATTCGGCACTGTCTCCGACTTTTTTACCGATAACGGGAATAAGACGTACAGCCGTGGTCTTTTGATTGACCATACCGATAGCCATTTCATCTGCGATAATACCGGAAATTGTAGTTGCCTTTGTATCGCCGGGAATAGCGATCATATCGAGTCCGACAGAACATACACAAGTCATCGCTTCAAGCTTTTCAAGAGTAAGTGCTCCTGCGTTTACGGCATTTATCATGCCCTGATCTTCACTGACGGGAATAAACGCTCCGCTGAGACCTCCGACATAAGAAGAAGCCATAACACCTCCCTTTTTTACCTGATCGTTAAGAAGTGCAAGTGCAGCTGTCGTACCGGGTGCGCCCGCATGTTCAAGACCGATCTCGCAAAGAATGTCGGCAACCGAATCGCCGATAGCCGGAGTCGGAGCAAGCGAAAGATCCACTATTCCGAAAGGAACATTCAATTTCTTTGAAGCTTCTCTGGCTACAAGCTGTCCTACTCTCGTAACTTTGAATGCGGTCTTTTTTATTGTTTCGCAAAGAACTTCAAATGATTCTCCGCGTACTTTTTCAAGAGCATATTTAACAACCCCGGGTCCGCTTACACCGATATTGATAATGGCATCGGCTTCCGTAACACCGTGAAACGCTCCGGCCATAAAAGGATTGTCGTCGGGAGCATTGCAAAATACCACAAGTTTGGCGCATCCGATCGAATCTTTTTCTTTGGTCCTCTCTGCCGTTTCTTTTATCACTTCACCCATAAGTCTGACGGCATCCATATTAATTCCGGTCTTTGTGGAGCCAAGATTTACCGATGAACAGATAAGGCCCGTTTGGGAAAGTGCTTCGGGGATTGAACGTATAAGAAGCTCGTCCGCTTTTGTCATACCTTTTGATACAAGTGCGGAATAACCGCCAAGGAAATTGATTCCTACGGCTTTGGCCGCTTTATCGAGCGCTTTGGCGATCTTTACGAAATCTTTGCTCGTTTTGCAGCAGGCACCTCCGACAAGTGCGATAGGAGTTACGGAAATCCGCTTGTTAACGATCGGAATAGCATATTCATGCGATATATCCTCTCCCACTTTCACAAGATCTTTGGCTTTTTCCGTGATCTTATTATAGATGTTTTCACAAACCTTATTAACGTCACCGTCAATACAATCAAGAAGGCTTATTCCGAGTGTGATGGTTCTCACATCGAGATTTTCCTTCTCTATCATCTCATTGGTCTCTTTGACCTCAAACATATTTATCATGATCGATCCTCACTGAAGGGCTAAATTCTGTGCATGGAATTGAAGATGTCTTCCTGCTGACATTTGATGATAACTCCGATGCTCTCACCGAGTTCTTCGAGCTCTTTCGAAACTGCGCCAAACTTCTTGGATGCTTTTGAAAAGTCGGCTATCATCATCATGTTAAAGTAATCTTTAACGATCGTCTGAGAGATATCAAGAATGTTGATGTTGTTATCCGCAAGATAAGTACATGTCTTTGCAATGATACCTACCGTATCTTTTCCTACTACCGTGATTATTGTCTTTTTCATTTTCTTTCTCCGTCTATATAGTTATTACATCCAGCGGTTCGTCGCGCTTTGCAACCGTAAGTTCAAAATCTTTTGCGTGATATTCGTTGTCCGAAAAATCTATCTCAAGTCTTACGGTGTTATAGGCGATGTCCGGAAGATTGTTTTCTTTGCTGAGGTGACCTAAGATGATGTGGCTTAAGTCATCATTTAAGATATCGGAAATGAGTCTCCCCGAATTTTCATTTGAAAGATGTCCCCTGTCCCCGAGTATTCTTCTTTTTAACGGATACGGATAAGGTCCCGTTTCAAGCATCCTCACATCATGATTTGCTTCACAGAGCAAAAGGTTGAGTCCCATAAGGGAGCCTACCGTATAATCATCATACGTTCCAAGGTCTGTGACAATCGCAGCCTTTTTACCGTCCGACGAAATTCTCATGGCAAGAGGTTCGTTGGCGTCGTGGGAAATCTTCATCGGATTGATGCACATATCTTTTATCATTATCTTTTCATCGGCTTTTATAACATGATACAAAGATTCGTCGATACACTTTCCGATCGAGCTCGACTTTATCCCTTCTATGGTACCTTTCGAAGCATAGATCGGAATATTGTAGCGCTTTGCGATAACTCCCAGCCCGCCAATATGATCGGAATGTTCGTGGCTTATAAAAATGGCATCAAGATCGCGTGTCGTCAGATCGATCTTATTAAGCCCCGCCTCCGTTCTCTTACCGCTGATCCCGGCGTCCACAAGAATATGCGTCGTGTCGGAACCGCAATAAATACAATTGCCCGATGAACCGCTGGCAATACTCAAAAATCTCATTACTTAAACTAATCCTTCCAGCAGATCTCAAGTCTGTCGCCCTCGTTTAAAGGATCCATATACTGTGCAGGCTTACCGTTATGGATGGTAACGACCGATTTACCCTGCGGTTTGGACAGATCGAAATCTATAAAATCAAATACATCTACAAAAACATAATCATCTTTACCCGAAAGAACGACCGGCGCATCGTTTACGAATACGGTAAGGCTGCTTCCGTCAAATTTAACACGGTTTACGGGCTGCTTTTCTTTGGAAGCCTCTTCTTTTTCTTCCGTATCACTGTACAAAGAAACCTCTTCGTCTTCGGGAAGATCATCATAGGAATCGGATACGTTTTCTTTGTCCAGCATCTCAAGAAGCTGGTCCTCGGTGCAGGCATCGTGTATCTCAATGCGATCGTCTTCTTTTATCTCGTAATCGGGAGTAACGGGACGACCGTTACAAAATACGGGATGAGTAAGATTTATCGTCTTTCCGTTAACTTTCAGATTCAGGCCTTCCTTAAACTCCGGAAGATTATCAACTCTTATACGTGCTCTCACGCCGGCAGTCGATTCTTTAATAACGATCTTATCATTCATTTTAACAAGAGCGGTAAGATCGGCAGGTTTGCCGTTTACGGTGATGACTGCGGCTTCACCCAGTTCTCCCTTAGCGATCTTGGACTTACCGTTCACGCTGTAAGTAAGCGCTTTACCGCGTTTGGGAAAAAGTCCGTCATTGGGGAACTTAGCCTGCATGGCAACATCGACAACACTCACATGTCCGTTATCGTACATCTTCATTCTCTTGCCGTTAAAGTTAACGTACACGAGGTTATTGCTGTGTTCAAAGTAATTAAGGCAAATACCGATAGGTGTTACCATCAAGGAACTCCTGTCGGCATTCTCGTCTAGAAATTCTATGTTGCCCATTACTTCTTTGCCTCTTAATGCCACACGTTCTTTGACGATATTAAGCTCTTTTGAAAGTTTCTCGGTATAACCTGTTATTATACCGCCACCGCCTACCACAAATACGGCGCTGACGGGTTTATCGCCGTTAAGACGCTTGATCTCGTCCGCAACAAGTCTTGCCTCTTCTTCTACCGTATCCTTGATAACGTCAAGCACTTCCTGTCTTGATATCGTCTGCGGAAGCCCCATGATATCTTCGTACTCTATAGAATCGTCCGTATCAGAGGCACGTTTTATCTTCTCAGCCATATCGAAATCTACGAGACAATGTTTGGCGATAACGTCTGTTATTGCATCGCCTGCCATCGGGATCATACCGTAAGCGACAATACTTCCGTCTTTGGTAATGGAAATATCGCTTGTTCCGGCGCCGACATCGACAAGAGCTATATTCAGCATCCTGTATTTCTCGGGTATGGCAACAGAAATTGCCGCTATAGGCTCGAGAGTAAGATTTGCCACTTCAAGACCGGCAAGTTCGACCGACCGGTAAAGACCGTCGACAACATCATCGGGTAAAAATGTGGCAATGATATCGGCGGATATCTGATGAGCCTTGTGCCCCACAAGATTACCGATGGGATTTCTGTTCAAATAATATTTTACGACCGAATAACCGACACAATAGAACTTGATATCGGAATTTTCTTTCTCGTTAAACTCTCTGTATGCCTTTTCGACTCCGAGGCTCAGCAAATTGGCAACATCTTCGTCCTTTGTTTCGCGCTCTTCTTCAAACACCATATCAATATGAGTATCAAGCGTTCTGAGAACACGACCCGCAGCCGCGATACAAACCTGTTTAAGCTCGATCCCCAAAGACTTTTCGCACTCTTCTTTAACCTGTTTTATGGTTCCCGCAACTCTTTTGATGTCATGGATCTGACCGTCGAGCATTGCTCTTGTCTCATGTTCCCTGACATGTTGCGAAACAACGGCAAACTTGTCGATATCGATCCTGTATCCGACCGTACCGACTATGCTTCTGGTTCCTATATCGAGTCCGAATACATATTGTTCGTTTTCAGGCATAGTGATCATGAGTTTACCTCCGCCGTTTTATCCCCCAAAATCCCGTCTGTATAATTATACATACTCAGACGTTCATCAATTTGAACGTAAGAATTCTCTAAACTTCCTGAATTGTTTATAACAAAATCTGCATTTGCAGAAAAACTTGCAGAATCTAACTGGCTTGCAAGAATATTATCTATCTTCTCATCGGAATAATATCTGGCTTCCTTCAGTCTTTTTCTTCTGATATCAACGTCTGCATGAACATACCAGATCTCGTCAAGTATCTCCTTGTACCCGCATTCTATCAAAAGAGCCGCTTCAAGGAAGAAAAATCTTATATTTCCTGCCTTTTCAAAGCGATCTATCATTTCGATTATACCTGTTTTAACGGCGGGATGCACGATATCATTCACTTTTTTAAGTAAATCCTCGTCTGCAAATACTTTTGAAGCCATTTTTTTGCGATCTATCTCTAAATTGTCAGACAATACGTCTTTTCCAAGAAGCTCGACTAACGGCTCATAACAGACGTTTCCGCGCATTTCAAGTTCTTCGGCGTATCTGTCGGCTGTCAGTACAAAACAGTCGCATTTCTTCTCAATATATTCAAGTATCTTACTCTTTCCGGCACCAACACCGCCTGTTATTCCGATAGAAATCATTTAGTGTGCCTCATACCAGTCTTTGCCGACACCCATCCCAACTTCCAGAGATACGCTTAATTTAGCGGCATTTTGCATTTCATAAGCAACGATCTCTTTTACCTTTTCAAGTTCCGATTCATATGTTTCCACCAAAACTTCGTCGTGAACCTGGATAAGAAGTTTGGACTTAAGTCCGTTGTCTTTAAACGCTCTGAAGATGTTGATCATCGCTATCTTCATGATATCCGCGGCAGTTCCCTGCAAAGGAGCGTTCATGGCAACTCTCTCACCGAAAGATCTTCGCATAAAGTTGGAATCTTTCAGCTCCGGAATGGGTCTTATTCTGCCAAATAAAGTGACCGTGCCTCCCTTTTCTTTGGCCTCCGATACCGATCCATCCATGAATTTCTTGACTTTTGGATATGTTTCAAAATAATCCTGAATGTATTTCTTGGCATCTTTCATCGATATTGAAAGATCCCTGCTGAGTCCGTACGAACTGATACCGTATATAATTCCGAAATTGACGGCTTTTGCATTTCTTCTGTCAAGTTCTGTAACTTCGTCAAAAGGTTTATTGAACACAAGGCTCGCGGTTGCGCGGTGAATGTCTTTATTGTCTTTATACGCCTCAATAAGCTTCTCATCCCCCGACATATGAGCCATGAGTCTCAATTCTATCTGAGAATAATCGGCATCAACAAATACACAGCCCTCTTTGGGATAAAATACTTTTCTGAGTTCCCTTCCGAGTTCTGTCCTTATTGGGATATTCTGAAGATTGGGCTCCGTGGAACTTATTCTTCCCGTAGCGGTTATCGTCTGATTAAAATGCGTATGTATGCGACCGTCATCGCCTATAAAACCTTTGAGACCCTCGGCATAAGTCGATTTAAGCTTCGCATACGTTCTGTATTCAAGAATATCACTGACTATAGGATAGTCCAAAGAAAGCTTCTCAAGAACATCTGCCGCAGTCGAATACCCTGTTTTGGTCTTCTTGCCGCCTTCTATGCCAAGTTTTTCAAACAGTATCTCTCCAAGCTGTTTGGGAGAATTGATATTAAACTCGCAGCCCGCCTGTTCATATATCTTCTTTTCAAGTTTATCTATTGAAGCGCTCAATCTGTCCGAATATACTTCAAGCGCTTTTTTATCTACAAGAACGCCCTCTTTTTCCATGGAATAAAGCACAAACGAAAGGGGCATCTCAATATCAAAGAAAAGCCTATCCATGCCAAGCTTTTTAACTTCCGAAAGCAAAACATCTTTACAAAGGATCGCATTTTCGGCGCAAAGGCAGGAATAATAAATCTTATCGCTCACGGCTTCTTTGTACGGTTTTGTATATCTTGAAATATAACGTTCTGCAACATCCGCACTGTTATAATCTCCCTTCAGCGGATCGATAAGATACGCAAGTATCTCGCAGTCAAACATTGCAGGCCTGTATTCACCGATATAATCGTAGCATCGCTTTATATCAAATGTAGCAATGCTCTTCGTATTAAGAAGAGCTTTTGTAAGGTTTTCCGACAAGAAATCCTTCGTTACAAAGAAGACTTCATGCAAAAAGAAAGTTTTCCCCTTTCCGAAAGAAACGGCTACACCTTCATCGCATGCATATATACCCAATTCCGATAGTTTGGAAGCCGCATCGATCTTTTCCTGTACCAAGGAGAGATCGTCGATTATTTCGTAAGAAAGCTCCTCATTTGAAACAGTAACTTCCTTGGAACTCTCGGCATTCTCGATTGCCTCAAGTTTTGAGATCACACTCTTTAACTCGTATTTCCTTAAGATCTCAAGCGAATTGTCATTTATGTAATCAAACATCGCACAATCTTTAAGATCAACATCAATCGGTGCATTGATCTCAATGGTTGCCAGCGTACGCGAAAGAAAAGCCTTTTCTTTATCATTGATAAGGTTTTCTTTTAACTTGCCTTTCTGATCGTCTATGTGCTCGTAAACTCCCTCGAGACTCTTGTAAGTTGCTATAAGACTTTGTGCGGTCTTTTCGCCGACCTTGGTAACGCCGGGAATATTGTCGCTCGAATCGCCTTGAAGTGCTTTGACGTCAATAAACTCTGTGGGAGTAACACCGTAAGCGGCCACCACATCCTTTGTATTGTAATTAAACGTCTCGGTCTTTCCGCCCACAGTCTTGGGAATCGAGATCGTAATATTGTCGCTTGCAATCTGCAAAAGATCCCTGTCACCGGATAAAACGGTTACAAGAAGGCCTTCCTTTTCGAAGCGTTTGGCCAGGGTACCCAGAATATCGTCAGCCTCGTATCCTTCCTTTTCAAGTACGGGAATACCCATGGACTTAAGAATCTCTCTTATGATTGGAAGCTGCTGCGTAAACTCTGCGGGAGCAGGCTTCCTGGTGCCTTTATATTCGGTGAAGATTTTATGACGGAACGTCGGAGCCTTCATATCGAAAGCAACGCAAAGATAGTCGGGATCCACTTCGGAAACGGTTTTTGAAAGAATATTAAAAAAGCCAAGTAACGCATTTGTATAAATGCCGTCTTTATTGGCAAGCAAAGGCAGGCCGTAATAGCCTCTGTTCATTATTGAATTTCCGTCTATAAGAAGAATTCTTTCCATTTCGATCCTGTGATTTTAAAGAAAAATGAGTAATAATGCCAAAAAGAATGTGGCGAAGCCGATAAAAAATACGCCAAGGTGCATTCTTTCGGTAACGTCTTTTTTGTACAAAGACATAACCGTCTGACGCCTTCGCTTATCAAGCTCACTGTCTACGTTAAGATCTATTATCTCGTCAAGATTGTTAAGTCCGACCGCTACCATATGCTGTATGGTAAGCTCTTCTCTGCAGGAAGGGCATTTCTTAACGTGATCGATCAAAGCAATAGTTTCTTCATCCGAAAGTGTCTTGTTAAGATACATCGGGATCTGCTTTTCATATTGTCTGCAACTTAATAATTCTTCGCCCATTTATAAACCCAAAATGAATAGTAAAAACCAATATTTATTCTACACCATAAGGGATGATTTGCCAAACAAAAAGCGCAACGATTTTAAACCGCTGCGCTTTAACTTTAAACCAAATACCGTTTCAAAAATTCAATCTGATCTGCGTTGCATTTCTTGCCAAGTTCCGACCTTATATCAATAAAAAACACATGATATGTTTGCTCATCACCGTAAATCTCCGCTTTACATTCAACTCCGGCATCTTCAAGCACCTTCTTCATGGGATCAAGATTCTTTACAAGAAAATCTCCCGGTGAACTGATAAGAAAGCTCGGAGGATAATTAGCATCTATATGTTCGGTTATTTTAAGCATATCTCCAAACTTTGAAGGATCTTTCGTAAGATATATTTTCTCGATTTCTCTTGTATTACTGCCTTCTGTCGACAACGAATAGATACCGCAGCCCAAAGACAATGCTCTCAGTCTAAACTGAGGAACTTCAATACCGATTATCTTTGCATATTCGGGGTTGGACACACAAACGGCATACTGACTCGCGATCTGCGCTCCTGCCGAATCCCCTATCATAACAACATTTTCAAGATCAAACCCATACTTTTCGGCATTATCTGCCGCCCACTTAAGAACTTCATTCGTTTCAATAACGGGATTGGGAAAAGTAATCTTCGGAGCAAGCGTATAATTGAAATTGATAACGGCAAATCCGGCTTTGGCAAACTCCATAGTATAAAAAGAATAAAGTTCCTTATCACCGTAAATATATCCGCCGCCATGACAGCTCACAAGAAGCGGCAGCCTTCCTTCCGCATTTTTAGGCTTATATACATCAAGGCTGTTTTCAATTCCGCCTTTGCCGTAATAAAGATCTTTAAAAACATCGATCTCTTCGGGCACAGTAAGCCCCGCATCACGCTTTGCGTCGTTCTTCGTACAATTCTTATTAAATGTACGGATAAATATCCTTTGTTTTAAATTCATAACGCAGCCCCCTACATTTTTTCATCATTATAGCACAGATTTTTGATAGACATTACGAACTTAATATGATAATATTTGTTTTGTTGATGCGCCGGCATGTCGGAATGGCAGACGAGGCAGACTCAAAATCTGTTGTTGGCAACAACGTGTGGGTTCAAGTCCCACTGCCGGCAGGCTAATATACTAAAAGAGGGATCGGTTGATCCCTCTTTTACTATATTAAGCTCCGATAAGACCTTGAAACCAAGGTTCAAGGTCTCCTCGGAGCAAAGCTCCTGCGTCGGTCGGTTCGACGGGAAAAAGGTCCACCGGACCTTTTTCTGCTTTCGTCTCACCACTGCCGGCAGGCTAATATACTAAAAGAGGGATCGGTTGATCCCTCTTTTGCATCATATATTATCAATCTTCCAATCAATGCCTTTAACACCGTGGCTTTCAAGGAATTCGTTTGCTTTTTTGAAATGTCCGCAGCCAAAGAATCCGTTGTAAGCCGACAAGGGAGACGGATGTACCGTTTCAAGCACAAGGTGATTGGGGTTCGTGATAAGCGATCTCTTGGCTTTCGCATTGCCACCCCATAAAAAGTATACGATGGGTCTGTCCTGGGTGTTTACGGCCCGTATAACGGCATCTGTGAAGTTCTCCCAGCCTTTTCCCTTATGTGAGTTTGCGACCCCGCATTTGACCGTTAAAACGGTGTTGAGTAACAACACGCCCTGATCTGCCCACTTTTTAAGGTAACCGTTATTGGGTATGTCATAACCGTACTCATCTTTAAGCTCTTTATACATGTTCTGAAGCGACGGCGGAGTCTTCACTCCGGGAAGCACCGAAAAAGAAAGACCGTGCGCCTGCCCGGGTTCATGATAAGGATCCTGTCCCACCAAAACCACCTTAACATTAGAGATCGGAGTATATTTAAGAGCATTGAATATATCATCCGCAGGCGGAAACACCAAAGATTCCGAGTATGCTTTTTTTACAAATTCAAACAGGTCTTTGTAATATTCTTTTCTGAACTCAGGCTTCAGATATTCAAGCCAATCATTATCGATCAAAGTAATTACCGTCCTTAAGAAAACGTGTGTTATAAAACCTGCGATGCTCTAGATTCTTACGGAAACACCTCTGCTTTTTAAATACTGCTTAACTTCACCGACAGACAACTCTTTAAAGTGGAAAAGCGAAGCCGCAAGCGCCGCATCGGCGTGTCCTTTATCGAAAGCATCATAGAAATGTTCAAGGCTGCCCGCACCACCCGAAGCTATGACAGGTACATTTACACTGTCCGAGATGATACGTGTAAGTTCATTATCGAAACCGTTTTTGGTTCCGTCACAATCCATACTTGTAAGAAGAATTTCTCCCGCTCCGAGCTCAACGCCCTTCTTTGCCCATTCTACGGCATCAATTCCCATGTTTACACGGCCGCCGTTTTTATATATCTCCCAGCCTGTTCCGTCGGGTTTTCTTTTTGCATCAATGGCTAAAACAACGCACTGGCTACCGAATTTGTCGGCTGCATCGGCGATAAGATCGGGATTCATGATAGCGGCGGAGTTTACCGCAACTTTATCGGCACCTTCTCTAAGTATCTTTTTAAAATCATCGACCGTTCTTATTCCGCCACCGACAGTAAAGGGAATAAAAAGTTTCCTTGCAACACTTCTTACCATATCGACAACGGTATCTCTATTGTCGCTTGAAGCTGTTATATCAAGGAAAACAAGCTCGTCGGCACCTTCCTTGTCGTAGATCATTGCCTGCTCCACGGCATCGCCGGCATCTATTAAGTTAACAAAATTTACGCCTTTAACTACTCTTCCGTCCTTTACGTCAAGACACGGAATGATCCTTTTTGTATACACGATTGACTCCTATAAATTCACGAAATTTTCCAGTATCTTCATTCCTACGTTTGAGCTTTTTTCGGGATGGAACTGACATCCGAAAATATTACCGCTCTCACAAGCCGCATGAAAAACATTACCGTATTCGCATGTGGCGGCAACTATCGATTCATCTTCGGCCTGAACGTAAAATGAATGGACAAAATATACGTAAGAATCATCTTTTAAACCGTCAAAAATCTTGGTGGGTCTTTGAAATGTAAGACTGTTCCAGCCGATCTGCGGGATCTTGAGACCATACTTGTCGTCAAATCTGAGACACTTCCCTTTAAACAGACCAAGTCCTTTAAACCCGGGTGCCTCCTCGCTTTCTTCAAACATAAGCTGATAACCAAGACATATTCCAAGAAAAGGCTTATTAAGGGCGACAAATTTGTGGATGACCTCAAAAAGGCCGTATTCTTCAAGTCTTTTAACAGCGTCACCAAAATTGCCGACGCCCGGCAAAACGGCTTTATCGGCGCCTAAAATCACATCTTTGTCGCGAGTGATCACAACTTCCTCGCCAAGATATTCAAATGCTTTTTCAACGCTCTTTATATTTCCTGCGTCATAATCTATCAAAGCTATCATTTATAACTGTTCCTCGGGTAAAACATCTTCAAAATTCATTTCGAGCGGATCGGGCTCCGGAACAAAAGGCTCCGGAAGCGGCGCATTAGGGTCTATATATTCGGTATGATTCGCTATCGACTCAACCATGAGCGAATATTCAAGATCCGTAGGCATTGCATTTATCTCTTTAGCCCTGTCCAAAGTAAGATCGTATGTTACGCTAAGAGCTGTAACGATCTTTTCGTATTCGGCATTGAATGCATCCTTACATCCGCAGACTTCTGCAATATAAAGCCATTCTTCGTATCTCGCCACAGCTTGTAACAGCTGATCGAGAGCTTCGGTCCTCATTCCCATCCTGTTATAACTTAGGAAAGCATCGTATTTATGGCCCATCTTTAAGATTATTTCCGACCGGTCAAACAATAACTGATCGCCTTCACTTAATTTTTCGCCGAACAATGCGGTATATGTAGCCTCGTAATCGCCCTTATAATATGCTTTTCTGGCCTGTTCTTTATTGATCATTGCCGGAACAAGCTTGATAAACAGCATAAGAAGCAAAAGAAGCGTAGCCGCCATTACGAATATCTTTCTGACATTCTTTTTGTTTAACGGCTTGGAATTATCCGGTTCTTCTTCCTTGGGTTTTTTCTCTTTCTTTACTTTTTCCTTTTTCGGCTTTTTCTTCTTCTTTCCGCCGCCTTCTTCGTCGCCCTCGTCACCGCCTTCGTCGCCTTCTTTTGCGGCGCCTTTCTTGGCTTTCTTATCTTTCTTGGGCTTCTTCTTGCCTTTTTTATCTCCTTCTTTGTCTATCTCATCAAGTATTTCCTTGTTTTCGCCCTGAACACCTTCAAAGCCGAATTCTCCGTTTTCGCCTTCGGCATTTGCGGGAACATCTTCATCGGATGCGGTCAAAAACGAGATAAACTTTGAAAAAGCACTCTGTTTCTTCTCGGGAATAGTCTCATTAAGAGCGTCGATATCGATCTCTCCTTCGAGATCCTCGCGAATGGCGCCTTTTTTCTTTATACCCTTTTCCTTTTTCTTCTTCTTTTTCTTATCTTTACCTTCAGAATCTTCTTCCGAAGCGTTTTCGCTTTCAGCTTTTTTTGCAGCCTCTTCCTCTTCGGCCTGACGCTTTGACTCCATCGAAAGAAGATTCATAAGATCGTCATCTTCGTTAAGGCTGAAATCATTGTTGTCAGCGGTCTTCAAAAGGCTCGATATCTCATCAAGTTCTTCGGAGCTTTCGCCTAGTTCGGAAAGGTCTGCATCTTTATTAAAAACGCCAAGTGACTCAAGCTGCGAAAGATCGTTCATATCGACTTCGACCTCGCCCTGAGGTTCACTCTCGTCTTCGACGTTCTTGGCATCATTTAACAGTTTTTCTATATCTTCCTGTGAAAGATCGGACATTGATTCGTCCGAACCCGGAACGGTATCGAGAGTATTGGTCATTTCAACCGTTTCGGCCTCAGATTTATCTTCGGCGTCAAGGCCTTCAAGTAATGCATCAAGGTCCAAAGAACTCTCTTCGTCTGCCTCTTCGTCTGTCGAAGCTTCTTCAGAAGGCTGCTCCAAAACATCACCGGGAATCTCCTCTGAAACAGTTTCTTCAGCAGGTTCTTCTGTGGCCTCAGCAGACAAAACATCATCTAAAGGTAATTCCTCGATAGGAACTTCAACTTCACCGGTTACTGCATCTAAGATCGGTTGCTCTTCGGCAGCAGGCTCCTCCGCAACAGGCTCTTCTATAACAGGCTCTTCTACGGCCGGTTCTTCTGCTACGACAGCCTCTTCTGCCACATTTGCCGATTCAAACATTGCCGCGATCTGATCTGCGGAAAGCATGGTGTTGGGATCTACGGGGGTTTCTTCAACTGCAGGCTCTTCTACAGCCGGTTCTTCTGCTACGACAGGTTCTTCCGTACCAGGTTCCTCTGCTGAAATATCACCGATCGACTCAAGCAGCGATGCTATATCGTCCTGCGATATTGTTTCTTCCTCCGGAACTGCCTCTTCGGTAACAACAGGGTCTTCCGCAACGGATTCCTCTGCGGTTATATCTCCAAGTGAATTAAGCAGATCAGAAATATCTTCTTCAGAAGGCATTTCCACATCTGCTAAAGGTTCTTCTATAATAGGTTCTTCAACGACAACAGGTTCTTCTATAACCCCGGGATCCTCTATTTCCAAGGGCTCCTCTGTAGTCTCAGGCGCTTCTTCAAGCGAGGGCTCATCAACCACGGTTTCTTCAACCACGGGCTCCTTAATCGCTTCTTCAGCCGTATCAGCCTCTTCTGCCATCTGCTTTACGCGATTTATCGCAGAATCGGGCGCTATATCCTGTTGCGCCATTTTTAATAAGCTGTCTAAATAATCCTCATTACCGGGCATAAATTACCTCTTTTAATGATTTTTCGCTTAAAAATACATCAGTTTATTGTATCATAACGAAATAAGCCATTCAACAGCGGACTGCTTGACGGATTCAGCTTTTGAAGCTATTTTTGCAGGAATCTGCCAAAGTTTTTCGTTAACCCTGATCATTTTGGCTTTATCGTTTATCATCGTTATCTTTTCAAATGGAAATCTTACAATCTGAGGAAAACGCAAGGTGCTGCCCAAGTCCAGTGTCAAAAGCTTTTTGTTAAGCGTTCCCGAGATCCACTTTTTATGCTTTTCCCACGAAGGCAGATATCCCTCTTCAACATAATTTTCCGCCAGAATGTTGTTGAAGACCAGCTCTTTTCCGCAATGTGGACAAACAGTTTCATCAACAGAAAAAAGATCATGCGTACAGGCATCCGGACATTGTTTAAACCGCTTGCCGCCAAGAGGGGCGACAATGCGCGATTCATCAAATCCTGCGCCGTATATCACATCATCCATGCAAAGCGAAACCAGAAATATATTTTTGCCTTCAAGCATCTTTGCAAGCTTTTTATAAGCTTCAGGTGCTTTTTCATTGCCGTCAAATTCCTCGCCTATACCGACAAGGATCATATCAAATTCTTCAAACATATCTTCCATCCCATAACGTATTCTGTACAAAGAAAAATAGGCCGGAATAATCCGGCCTAAATATTCATATCTTATTTATTTACCAGACTGTCGATAGTCCTTACAAGGTTACCGATCTCAGGTTTTGAAAGCTGAGCATTGGCGCCGAGCTGTTCACCCTTGCGTTTCATTTCATCATTTACAAGCGATGAGAAGATAACGATTGGAATATCCTTTGTCGCATCATCGGATTTAACAAGTTTTGTAAGTCTGTGGCCATCCATGATGGGCATCTCAATATCGGTAATGATACACTGAACATGCTCCTTCAAGCTGCCTTTTTCCTTACATTCCTGAATGATATTGTAAGCTTCCTGACCATTCTCGGTATGAATGATATTTACATATCCGGCCTTCTTAAGAGAATCAACGATAAGCTTGTTAAGGAGAACGGAATCTTCAGCGATAAGTATCGGAACATCGCTTCGTTTTCTGTCACCGAGTGCATCTACATCGCTTGTCTTAAGTCCTGTCTCGGGATTAATATCAGAAACGATCTTCTCGAAATCAAGAATGATAATGAGCTTATTCTCACGTTTAACAATACCTGTTGATATACCGTCTTCAGTTGTGGATACGGTTGCGCCGGGCTTAATGATATCGCCCCAGGATACTCTGTGAATACCCAAAACCTGATCAACATGGAATGCAATATCAAGTTTGTTAAAGTTTGTGATTATGAACAGACCACCGGGTTCAGATTTACCGCGCTGTAAGCAGTTCTTTAAGTCGATCGCGGTAATCATTGTATCTCTCGGCATGAATATACCTTCAATACTGGGATGAGCATTGGGAACGGGAGTAACCTCCGCATAAGGGATGATCTCACGAATCTTCGCTACGTTGATGCCGTAAGAGTTACCGTCCAGTAAGAATTCCAGAACCTCCAACTCGTTGGTACCGTTTTCCAAAAGAATCTTTGTCTCCATTAACAAACTCTCCTATCTCAGATGTTATATTACGAAATCATGGCGCAGACACAAAAAATTGGTCTACAATTTATAAAAAATTATAGCATACTGTCTAAAAATATCAAACGAATTTCCCCCGATAATTGCATTATTAACTAAAAAATAACGGGATTGACAAGTTTTGGATCAATTTAAATCCGAATTATCCAAACACAAAAAATACCCGAAATCATATTTCTGTTTAGATAAATTGTGACCGGAAATACGATTTCGAGCGAATTAAAAGATCTAATTTAAATAATTCCAAGCGGGATCAAAACTATCAGCAAAATTGCTACCAAAGACCATTCGATAACAAGAAACCGCGTACGCTTCTTAGGTTCCATGTCGGGAACATAGTTACTTGCCAGGAAGAAAGGAACATAAGTGGTTATAAATACAGGAATAACACCCCACCACTTATAAACCCATATAAACGAATGGTTGGACGTTCCGGCAAGGAACGATTCAAACAATGCAAACAACAACGCCATTTCAAGCGCTCCGACCAGTTTGCAGCTGATACCTTTCTTTTTACCGTTGTTTGTGAAATATCTTTTGTTTCTGTCCGCAGGGAGCATCTTAAACGAAATGATACCCGCAAGCATAAACATCATCGACAATTCCCAGCAAACACCGATCAAAAGGATAAATGTCGTCGACTCATTCGATACAGACCAAAGCGGATAGCCCGTTACATGACCTATGATCGCATTGCATATCTCATAAAGCCAGTGAACTCCGTACAAAGCAAGTCCCGCAAAAACCACCTCATAATTCTTTTTGTGAATCTCCGACCAATAAACATAAAAAATGACTGCAAGAATAAAGATAAAAGTCCAGTTAAAATTCTCCGTACTTCTTACTTTAATGCTGTCTACAAGTTGCTTTGCGGCATCAGAGCCGTCTCCCCAGAATACAAACATAGTACTGCCTCCTCTATTTTTTATAAATATATTATAAAACAAAAAAGGAAACCACACAAAGTGATTTCCTAAAAATTATTACTATTGACTACTTAATACAGAACAGAACTTAGGAATCACAAATTCACAAAGTGAATTTGTTGATCGCAACTCAAAGGTTCAATTGAGTTGCGACGCGGAGCGTTCCGCAATTGTTTTGGTATCTCACAAAACAATTGATTCCTATTGGTCTACACAAGATTGATTTCTATCTTAGTGAAGCTCTCGACCTATTAGTAACCGTCAGCTTAGTACATTACTGCACTTACACCTCGGACCTATCTACCTCGTCGTCTTCAAGGGGTCTTACGTGATTACTCACAGGGATATCTCATCTTGAGGGGGGCTTCACGCTTAGATGCCTTCAGCGTTTATCCCTGCCGGACACGGCTACTCTGCTATGCACTTGGTATGCAACAGATGCACCGGAGGTCCGTCCACCCCGGTCCTCTCGTAC
>JAILEQ010000016.1 GCA_024687305.1 Lachnospiraceae bacterium
TTCTGTCCCTGAGAAAGCATGTCGCCTCTTTCTTTGACTTCAGTCTCATATCCGTCTTTCATGGCGGAGATAAATGAATCGGCACAAACAACTTTTGACGCTTTCACAACATCTTCATCGCTTGCATCGAGCCTTCCGTAAAGAATGTTATCTTTTATCGAGCCCGAGAATATAAAACTGTCCTGAAGCATTATTCCCATCTGAGAGCGAAGTGACTTAAGCGTAACCTTCGAAATATCCTGTCCGTCAATAAGTATTCTGCCTTTATCAAGATTGTAAAATCTTGAAATAAGGCTCACTATCGTACTCTTTCCCGCTCCGGTCGGACCTACGAGAGCAACACTTTCACCGGGCTTAACATCAAAGGAAATGTTGTGTAAAACGTTCTTTCCTTCTTCGTATGCAAAAGTAACGTTTTCAAAAGAAACAGCACCAACGATAGGCTTCATCTCGATCGCATCTTCAGCATCCTTAACAGTTACAGGTTCATCGATCGTTTCGAAAATTCTTTCAAGATAAGCGATATTGTTTATAAAGTTATTGAATATATTGCCAAGGTTCATGATAGGCTGCCAGAATCGTGCGGCATAACTTGTGATCGCCACGATAACACCGACTTTGATATCACCGCTTCCCACAAATACCAATAAACCAAATATGTAGATTGCCGCTCTTACCAACACCGAAATGTTGTCTATGCCGGGCCATACAAGGTTGGTATATCTTACTGCCCACATCCAGCTTTTACGGCACTTTCCCGAAAGCATCGCAAAAATCTCAGCGTTCTCATCTTCTCTTGCGAATATCTGTGTGATACGTGCTCCGACTATATTTTCCTGAAGATAGGCGTTAAGATTTGAATTTTTATTTGACACCTGCTGCCATGCTTTACGCTGCTTGTTCTTTATCCAGAGCATGAATATGGCAAGTATCGGAACACCGCTCACAACAACGGTCGCAAGTTTAACATCCACAATGAACATGAAGACCACTATGAATACAAGGTTCATGATCTCCAAAACGATATTTATAAGGCCGTTTGAAAGCATATCCGAAACAGAGTTGACGTAGTTAACGACTCTTATCAGTATCTTTCCGTGAGGACGGTCATCATAATACTGAAAAGGAAGCTCCTGAAGATGACCGAAAACATCTTTACGAATATCGTAGATGATACTCTGACTGACTCTAATCATAGTCTTCTGTCTAACGGTGGTAAAAATGACACTGACCGCAAAAACAAGTATCATCAGTCCGCAGCATATATAAAGCATCTTATAGTCTTTGTTCGGAACAGCCTCGTCAAGAACTTTCTGAGTGATATATGGTCCAAAGAGGGCAAATATACCACCTATGGCGCTCAAAATGAAGGCAAGTATCATTTTTCCCGCATAAGGTTTAATGTAAGAGCCCGCACGGAGCAAATGATGGTAGTCAAACGGTGTTTCAAGGATCTCGTCTTCTTTGTAAGTATTTCTTCCGGCCATTTAAACCACCTCCTCACCTGTCTGAAGTTTTACAAGCTCGTAATAATATCCCTTTTGCTCAATAAGCTGCTGATGAGTTCCCTCTTCGGCTATGACACCGTCTTTTAAAACGATTATCTTATCAGCTGACTTTGTAGTGGAAATACGTTGAGCTATTATTATCTTTGTACAATCGAAATCGAGATGTTTTAAACTCTTTTGTATCTCTTTTTCGGTCTCCATATCTACTGCGGAAGTCGTATCGTCGAGTATCAGTATCGAAGGTCTGACGGCCAGTGCTCGCGCAAGTGAAATTCTCTGCTTCTGACCTCCCGACAGTCCTACGCCTCTCTCACCGACGATCGTTTCATAGCCCTCGGGCATCTTTGCGATAAACTCCGAAGCCTGTGAATATCTTGCGAACTTAAGTACTTCTTCTTTGGATATCGTGGAATCACCGTAGGCGATGTTTCCGTCTATCGTGTCGGAATAGAGCAAAACATCCTGAGTCGCAAGTCCGATATTCTTTCTTAGTTGATGAAGTTTATATTTATTTACATTTACACCGTCAATATATATATCACCGTGCGTAGGCTCATAGAACCTCGGAATTAGATGTATGAGCGAAGTTTTTCCGCATCCGGTCTCACCCATGATAGCGACTGTCTGACCTGCTTTAACCGAAAACGAAATGTCTTTAAGAACAGAACGATCAGCATCCTCAAACTTAAAGCTGACATTTTTAAACTCAATATCACCTTTAATACGATGATCGAGTTC
>JAILEQ010000055.1 GCA_024687305.1 Lachnospiraceae bacterium
CAAAAAGGGCGTCGATCTCGGCGGCTGGCTTTCACAGTGTGATTACAGTGACAAGCGTTTAAATCATTTTATTGAAGAAGAAGATTTCAAAAAGATCGCTTCGTGGGGAGCAGATCACGTTCGTCTTCCTTTTGATTACAATATAATCGAGGAAGAGGACGGTACGCGTAAACCTGAAGGATTTGCACATATTGACAGAGCTATCAAGTGGGCCAAAAAGAACGGTTTAAACATCGTGCTCGATCTTCATAAGACCGCAGGTTTTTCTTTCTACTTTGGTGAAGGACAGATAGGCTTCTTTGACGATCCCGCTCTTCAGGAGCGCTTCTACGTTTTATGGGAAGATATGTCTAAGCGTTACGGAAACGATCCCGCGATCGCATTTGAACTTTTAAATGAAGTGACAGACCCTGCATTCAGCGATAGCTGGAACAGGATCATCAAGACCGCCATCGAAAGGATCAGAAAGATCGCATCCGATACGGTTATCCTGGTAGGCGGTTATTGGAACAACTCTCCCGCTGCCGTTAAGGATCTCGAAGCTCCTTACGATGATAAGGTAGTTTACAACATCCACTGCTACGATCCTTTGTTCTTTACACATCAGGGCGCCATGTGGATAAAAGAGATGGACCACTCACTGAGATTTACTTTTGAAGAGAGCAAAGTAGATAAAGATTACTTCATAAAAGCATTTAAAGAAGCTTACGATAAGGCAGTTGCCAACAACACTACGCTATATTGCGGTGAATACGGCGTTATCGAAAATGCCACTCCCGAAGATACACTTAAGTGGTACAAGGCTATAAATGCAGCTTTCGAAGAACTAGGTATCGGCAGGAGCGCCTGGAGCTACAAATCCATGAACTTCGGTCTTTCCGATAAGCGCATGGCAGGTGTCATCGACGAACTCGTTAAATACTTATAAGTTTAGATTTTTAAAGACCGCTTCGGCGGTCTTTTTTTGACGTTAATACTTCAATATGATATTATTCTATTCAAAGAGAACGTGTGGTTTTTGATAATTTTTGGGGAACAGATGATGAGTACTGAAAAGTATAATTCGGTTTCAATAGAACAGCAGAGTTTCGGCATTTGCGCTAAAATTCTGCTCTTTTTATAAGATTCGTTTCCTTTTCAAAAATAGAGAGAAAAAAATGAGTAAAGTATTTGAAGATGAATTTATGGATTTTCAATCGGGATTGATATCTCTTTGCTTGGAGGTAACCGGAGGTAAGATTAACAAAATCTATGCATATTGTTCAAATGAGAAAAAGAGCAAAATGTTCAATGCATTTTTTGATGTTAATGGAGAAATAAAAACGTTAAATCAGTTAGATATTCCCAAAGATCTCCGATCAGAGTTTTTGAGAATAGGAACTCATGATTTAGTAAAATTGGATGAAATATGTGAGAGGTATAAAATGCCTGTTCCAAGAGAAATAAAGATGAATTATGACGTGGCAACTGGTAAGTTTGATGCTAAATATAGATATGAAGAAGTCTGTTCAACAGAATCTGATATTGATTCAACTCAGGTATTTTTGAATTGGATTTCTGAAATTCGTGGAAAAAAATACTTTGATGAAAGGCATTGAGGGTATGAAGAAACCTGTATTAACAACTGTAATAACGCTTTTGATTTTGATACTTTTATCCGGATGCGGAAATGCTGAAAAATATGCAAAGGCAAAAGAGTGGAAGGACAAGCCAAAAGAAGTTTGGGCTGTTCAGGTCGCAGATATGTATCTGCAGACCGGTTATTCTGTTGCAGAAGTACTGGAAAGAGCTGAAAAATCAGAGATCGATTATGTGTTATGTGACAGACAGGATAATGAGATAAGCATTGATGACATAGGTCTTGTAAAATCACAATATCCATACAATGAACTTTACTTAAGAAATACGGAAGGTAATGTCAGAATATGGTTTTATTATACAAATCCTTACGAAGAAGACAGACCGATTGGAGACTGCTATATTTTGGCGATCACCTTGAGAGAAATAAGCAAAGATCCTGAATTGGTTTATTGTTGCAGAATTTTGGACGGAGTATCGATAAAAGAACTTTCTAATATGAAAGAATCGGAAATAGATAAAATGCTGTCAAATCGAGACATACCTCTTATAAATAAGGAGGAGTTGTCTAATTATGATTGGCGAACAAGAACATGTTATTACAAAGAACAGAGAGACGGTGAGATACGTTTTTGTGTAGAAGAAGGATTAAAAGATGAATATATAGGAAATCTTTATGGGGCGGATGTGACTCAACATTATCAATATATAATCGAAGTATATGATACATCCGAGTATGATGAATATGATTGGGAATGGTATCCTCCAAAGAGATGGAAGGAACACCCGGAAGATGCAAATATTATGGACTATTACTTTCCGGGAATAGGGAGCATAGATGTTGATAGACATTATTAAACATCACGATTATCTGCAAGTATAACATTCATAAAAATATATGTTTATGAATTGTATGAGAAAAGATTATGGGACAAGTAAAAAAGCTGGATTAAAAACAGAGAGGTTATTGTGATGAATGTCAAGGAATTATACATATTAATAGAAAATTATTATGGGTACAAAGTGAAGATGAGATATCAAAATTCAAAAACTAGAGAAGTAGGTGCCATTTTATATGATGCTTTTTGTTTGAAATGTAGTCTTGATGATCGATATGGAATGTTCGGTGCGGGTATTGTAGTAGGAAATGAAGGGGTAATTACAGATTTTTTGGGCAAAGAATGCTCATTGAATAGCGATGAAGAATCGATAAAGAATAGTTTGAAAATAATAGACGACTATTGTCGAATGCGTTTACCCGATAAATATCTTGAGGCATATCATAAGGCATATGTAGAAGATTTATATGTGGATGAGTAGGTTCTGAAGAATCCGTCTTTGTCTGAGGATAATACTATGGAAAACGATGATTAACCATTCTTTCCGATGCCTAACGGAAAGCTGAATGCAATTGTGAAAAGGGATAAATCAAAGATTTTAGGGAACTTTTGTGGATAGAATCCATTCAAAAGTTCCCTATTTTTTGTGAATCATGGTATTCCGTACAATCATCTCGACAAACTAACATCACAATGTTATAATTCGCATGAAAGGACTACGGCTATGATTATATATCACGGATCGAAAAACATTATCGAAAAGCCTGAATATGGAAAAGGGAAACCATATAATGATTATGGCCGTGGCTTTTATTGCACGGAGTATCTTGATCTTGCAAAAGAATGGGCTTGTGATGATGAGGGCAGCAGATACGCCAATAAATATGAACTTAATATAGAAGATCTGAAGGTGCTTGATCTAAACGGAGCAGATTATTGTATTCTTCATTGGATATCTGTTTTACTGAGCAATCGTACTTTTACTTTAGACACCGATCTCGCTATTCAGGCAAAGGAATACATTCTTAAAAACTTTCCGGTTCAAACCAAAGGGTTTGACATAATTAAAGGATATCGTGCGGATGACTCTTACTTTTCTTATGCACGGGATTTTTTACAGAATACCATTTCCGTAAAGAGATTATCGCAGGTTATGAAACTTTGTAATCTCGGCAATCAGATCGTTTTGATCTCACCCAAAGCATTTGAAGCCATACATTTCCTTGGATATGAAGAGTCCGAACAAGAAGTATACTTGCCCAGGCGCAAGAAAAGGGATGAATTGGCACGTGCCGCTTATTTGACCGACAGACAGGGCAGCACTTTTTCTTTGGACGATGTTTATATGATAGATATTATCAGAAATGGAATAAAAGCCGATGATTCACGCTTACAATAAAATGTACCTTTACGGGGTTATGAAAAATCTTGCTGCTTTGGTCGATATTGCGATCAATGCCGAAGGACTCGATGCAGACAGATTTGGAGAAATGTTTTCTTCTTCGTCTGTGGCTAAAAAGATAGAACATGCCTATCCCGATATGCTTGCGGGGAAATCTGCATCGGAAATGCTGTCGATCATTTTAGAAAAGCAGGTGAATTATTCGTCTGTCCCTACAGACCGTACACCGGAATACTGGGCAGGGTGGATACTTGCCAAAGCACAATGGACACTCGGAAGATCTTTTGAAGAAATTCTGGATGTCATGCCGCTTTCTTCATTGATCGAGTTATATTATCCTTATCACGAAGCGGATGAAAGTAAGACCATTGACCTGATAAGTGAAAGATTTCCTCCCAAGGTGCCTGCGTTAAAACTTATACGGAAATCGAGGAAACTGACTCAAGAGCAATTGGCACTTCTAAGCGGTGTAAATATTCGTTCGATCCGTTCCTATGAGCAGGGCGATAACGAACTTGGAAAAGCACAAGGCGAAACATTACAGATGCTTGCTCATGCGCTTGACTGCACAATAGAAGAATTATTACAGTAGTATTGATAAAAAAGTGTTATCGGAGGAACATTATGTACAAACCCAAAACAGCACCCATGGGGTGGAACAGCTGGGACTGCTACGGAGCAGCGGTCACAGAGGATATTGTTAAGCAAAATGCTAAGTTTATGGCAGAGAACTTAAAAGAGTTCGGCTGGGAATATATAGTGGTGGACATTCAGTGGTCGGAACCGGGTGCCGTATCGCATGAATACAGGCGTTTTGCGGATCTTTGTATGGATGAATACGGTCGTTTGATCCCTGCACCCAACAGATTTCCTTCATCGGAAGGCGGAAAAGGATTTAAGCCGCTTGCAGACTATGTGCATTCGCTGGGTCTTAAGTTTGGTATCCACATCATGAGAGGTATTCCGAGGCAGGCGGTTGCCAAAAACACTCCCGTGCTCGGAAGCAAGCTTACCGCAAAAGATATCGCGCGCGCAAACAGCGTGTGCTTTTGGAATCCCGATATGTACGGCGTTGATGCAAAGGTTAAGGGTGCGGAGGCTTATTATGACTCGATTTTTAAACTGTATGCATCCTGGGGTGTTGATTTCATAAAGTGCGACGATATATGCAGAGAGCTGCCTCATGAAGAGGACGAACTTATCATGTTATCAACCTCTTTGCAAAAATGCGGACGTGACATGGTGCTTTCTTTGTCCCCCGGACCCGCATTGTTGGAGAAGGCAGAACTGTACAAAGAAACATCCAACATGTGGCGTATCACGGACGACTTCTGGGACAGATGGGATCTTTTGTATGCCATGTTTGAGCGCGCCGAAAAATGGAGCATCCACGCCGGCGCAGGCCACTATCCCGACGCCGATATGCTTCCTATCGGGCCCATCAATCAGGTATACGATAAAAACAATCGTACAAAGTTTACCGAAGACGAGCAGATCACTATGATGACACTATGGTCTATCATGCGTTCGCCTTTGATGATCGGCGGTGAAATGACCGGATTTGATGATTTTACCATGGGTCTTATTACCAATGAAGGGATACTTAAGATGCACAGAGATGCCCGTCATTCTCATCAGGTATTCAGAAAAGAAGTTGACGGAGCCGAGATCGTGCTTTGGGTTGCGGCATCCGCAGACGGCGGAATGTATGTAGCGGTGTTTAATATTGGCGAAGAAAATGCAGAAGTTGCGATCCCGCTTGAGGAGCTTGAGATCAATGTTCCGGTTGAAGCAATTGAGCTTTGGAGCGAGAAGAAGATCTCTTTTGAAGAAGAGATTGAGGTGAAGCTTAAGGCACATGCGGCGACGGCGTATTATATTAAGTAGGCGAGATTTTGCGCGGATGCTACAAGCGATGCGCAGTGAATTTTTGCGTGGATACTACAAGCGATGCGCACTCATATTTTGCGGAGCAAAATATTCGTTCGCGCTGTCGCTTTGCGTAAATACTACAAGCGATGCTGCAACTCATATTTTGCTCCGCAAAATATTCGTTCGCGCTGTCGCGCTATCAATAATTCATAAATTAAAGGCGCTTTCGTGCGAGCACGAGCGCCTTTCTTTTATGAATTATTGGCATCGCTTGTAGTATACGCGCAAAAAAAGTCGCAAACCTGCACTAAAGCTAAGCTCACGACTTCCGCGTGCGCCTCCAGGGACTCGAACCCTGGACACCCTGATTAAGAGTCAGGTGCTCTACCAACTGAGCTAGAAGCGCATTTTATATTAATTTTTCACGCAAAAATGAATATATCACAGGAAAAAGCTTTTGGCAAGGAATTTTTAAGGAAAAGTTTATTTTTTTTATTTTATATAGGAAAAAATCGGTTCGGATCAAAAAAGAACGCCCAAATTTGAAAATGAGTATGACATGTTATTTTCTTATTTGATACAATCGTCTGTAAGAGAGAGTTTTGCAGGAGGTGCTTATGAAGTATAAAATATTGGGAAAAACAGGGCTAAAAGTCAGCGAGATCGGATTTGGCGGAGAATGGCTTGAAAGGCACCCGGAAGAAGAGTCGATTAATCTTATCAAATATGCTCACGAGAAAGGGATCAACATAATCGACTGTTGGATGCCCGATCCCAAATCCCGAGATATCATCGGAAAAGCGATGGAAGGATGCAGAGATTCCTGGTATGTGCAGGGGCATGTAGGCTCCACATATCAAAACGGGCAATATGTCCGCACCAGAGATATGAAATTTGTTAAGCCTGCATTCGAGGATCTGCTTAGGCGCCTCAAGACCGACTATATCGATCTTGGAATGATCCACTATGTCGATTCCGAAGACGATTGGAACACGATAATGAACGGTGAGTTCATCAAGTATGTTCACGAACTTCACGATAAGGGGATAATAAAGCATATCGGCCTTTCGACTCACAATCCAAAGATCGGCAAACTTGCCGTAAAGACCGGATTCATCGAGATGATACTCTTCAGTATCAACCCCGCTTTTGACATGCGTCCTCCGACAGAATGTATTGAAGCAATGTTTTCGGGTTATGAAGATGAATATAAAGGAATAGATCCCGAAAGAGTCGAATTTTATCAGATGTGCGAGCAGAACAATGTCGGCCTTACCGTAATGAAAGGCTATTTCGGTGGGGCACTTCTGGACGAAGAACGCTCTCCGTTCGGCGTAGCTTTTACTCCCATCCAGCTGCTTCACTATGCACTCACAAGGCCCGGAGCCGTATCGGTATTGGTGGGATACGATTCGACCGATCAGATCGATGAAGCCATTTCTTATGAAACGGCATCGGACGAAGCAAAAGACTATGCATCGGTAATAGTGAGCGCTCCTTATCATTCATACAGCGGGATATGTACGTATTGCGGCCATTGCAAACCCTGTCCGAAGGATATAGATATAGCAATGGTAAATAAGTTTTACGATCTTGCGTCCGCTCAGCCGACTGTTCCGGAAAGCGTGAAGGAGCACTACAAAGCACTCGGGCAGACGGCAAAGGATTGCATCGGATGCAAGGGATGTGAGTCAAGATGTCCGTTTGGCGTACAGATCGCCGACAGAATGAAAAAAACATGCGAATTGTTTGGCTGTTGACAAAAGGGTCCGATTTTTCGGACCTTTTTCTTTGCTTTATAGGCAAAACTGCATCAAAAAACCACTACATTTAGTGCCCTTTTACTTTGACAATGTCTATATGGTGTGATAGACTTTTTTACGATAGGGTTATTATGTCCTGTCGCAAGAAACGTTTTTAGGGTGATAAGAGTGGATAAGTACGAATACAAGGCACGTGCCGATGAGATCATAAGACTTGTTAACGAGAAGCAGTTTCGTGAAGCGATCGAAATAGCCGACACGATAGATTGGAGAAACGTTCAGGACAGCAATATGCTGTGTACTGTGAGCGATCTTTATAAGATGTGCCGTCGCTTTGAGGACAGCAGAGACGTTCTTCTTTTGGCATATCAAAGAAATCCCAAGGGAGCTTTGATAATCTATTCTTTGTGCGACCTTTCCATTATGCTTGATGACGTTGTAAACGCCATTGAGTATTACAAGGAATATCTTCAGGTCGCGCCCAAAGATTCGGGCAGATATATCCTTCAATATAAAATATATGAAGCACAGGGTGCGAGCCTTGAAGAAAGGATCAGCATCCTTGAAGAGCTGCAAAAACGCGAGCCCAGATCCAAGTGGATGTACAAACTCGCTTATCTTTATCACAGAGTCGGCCTTGCAAGTTCATGTGTCGAAGAATGTAATCAGATAGTCATTTATTTCGGAAGAGGCAAGTATGTTATCAAGGCGCTCGAATTAAAGCGTCTCCACGAGCCTCTCGATGAAGATCAGGAGCTGTTGTACAAGAATCTGATCGGTCATATCGAAGACAATATCACCATCCAGGACGTAAACGTAAGTCAGTACAATACAATAGATCTGCAAAAAGAACTCGCAGACAGCTTAAAGGAAGTTCTCGGCCCCGATATGGGTGCTCCCGCGGCTGAGCCCGATGAGCCTACGACGGTTATAGGGGCAGTCAGGGAAGAAGCTCCCGCAGCAGAGCCTGAGAAGCCTGCATTTGAGGAATCAGAAGCTTCGGCAAATGGCGAGGAAGAACATTTTGAAGAGGCACCTTTGGAAGAAGAAACCATTGCCTCAGAAAATGTGGAGGAACTTCCCGAGGAAGAACCCGAAGTTGAAGAAGCTGCTGTAACCGAAGAGCCGGTCGAAGAAGAGCCTGCAGGCGAAACCGAAGAGATTCCCGAAGAAGAGTCTAAAGAAGAGACCCCGATAAGTTTCAGTGAGATCGCAGATCCGGATATAAAAGAGATCACTCCCGATGGAGCTTATGAAGGCAGCGAGCCTTCCTTGGAAGAACAGTACGATCACTTTAAGGCAGCCGTAAAGACCGAACAGGGAGAACAGATATCGTTCCTCAATCCCGAAATGATGGTCAAGTCGCCTTTAGATGACATACTTTCTCTCGAAGGCGACGGTCAGTTAAGCCTTATCGTTCCCGACCAGGTTAAAGTTGAAAAGCAGATCACCGGTCAGTTAAGCATCGACGAAGTTTTGGCTGAGTATGACAGGATAAGACTTGCCAACGAAAGAAAATGGAGTAACGACATTTCCCGTCGTATAAAGGCGTCGACGGGAGATCTTCTTAAGAATTTCGACGAAACGAGTCACGACGGTCTTTTGGAAGAACTTGAACAATCGATCGAGCAAAATCCCGATTCTGTTGAATACGGCCCCAATCTTACCGAAGAAGAGAAGATATATCTCGAGGATGAGTTAAAGGCGCAGAACGGCGAGCTTGAAGAAGAGATAATCATAGAAGAAGAACCCGCTGAAGCAGGCGAGGGATCTGAAGAAGAGGAAGACATCAAGATCTACGAAAAACCTGAAGAGGATGTCGAGGAAGAACCTACTGCCGAAGAGCTTTCTTTTGACCGCACTCCCTTTATACACGGGTACGATGCGCCGGCACCCGAGCTTACCGTGACACCTCACGGTCCCGAGCCCGAGAGTATGGACAACACTGCTATCCTTTCCGTCGAAGAGTCGGATTATCTTGCGAGATTTGCTCAGGCAAGCGAAGAAAAAGACCGCGAAGAGAAAGAAGCCATCGAAGCTTTCGAACAGGCAATGAAGCAGATGATGGACGAAGAAAACG
>JAILEQ010000079.1 GCA_024687305.1 Lachnospiraceae bacterium
TTACTTAAGTTCACCCGACCGGTTCGGAAGCTACCTTCTGTCATTTAAGTTTAAGCGCTCTCACCACCCGCGCTCTCTCTGAAAACCGCCGTGACATACTCCTCTTCGTCATCACCTTTATCTTGTTTCGTATCGTAACACTACCGACAAATTACTGTCAATAGGTAGTATTTGAATTATCGGCAATTATTCCAAAGTGTCCCGTCTCTTTATAGCCAGGTATACAGCTGCGGATACAATGCCCACACCGCCTGCCGATGCAAGTGCCACGGTTGCCCACTTGGGCCAGCCGCCTCGGGAGGAAGAAACCGTTTCGGTAACATTTGATGTTGCCGCATCCGACTTATCTTTCGATTTGTCATCGGGCTTTGTTTCGGTTTTTTCTTCTGTCACTGCTTCATCTAAACCGGTCTCGTCTGTTGTATCGACACTTTCAACCGAATCTTCAGATTTGTTTGTCGTTGTTGCCTCAACTTCTTTAACATCCGCTTTGGTTGCTTTATTATCGGAACCGGTTACCGTCGCTTTAGCCTTGGCGGTACTGCCGCCTGCTTTGGCCGTTGTTCCATTGTTGGCGTCGGAGTTTGTCTGCTCACTTGAATTTTGTGAGGAACCGTTATCCGAATCGGTTGAAAAAGTTTCTGTCTTAGCCTGAGTTGAAGTGGCTGTCGAAGTGCTTTTTTCGTCTGTCGTTGCGGTATTGTTTTGCGTAGTATTGTTGGTCGTCGCCTCTACCGTAACTGCCTTGCTGTTCCATGTTCCGCCGTCGTAATCGGCTACACGAACGGTGTAATTGCCGACAGCCAAAGAAAGACCCGATACGGTTCCGCTGAAAGCTCCGTCCTTTACGGTTAATGAACCCATTCCGTAGGATGTTCCGTTAGCGTCAATAACTTCAACAACTACCGCAGCGTTTACTCCGGTTGCGGTTCCCGATACGGTGACGGAACTTTCAGTCGCCGACGCGGTGCCGACCTCCACCGTTCCGTTATCCGCATAAGAATAAAGTGCCATGAATGAGAAAATGATCAAACCTAAAATTGTTCCTAATGCTTTTTTCATATTCTCACCCCCTTAAAGTCCCGTTGTCCAACGGTATCCGTCTCCGGAGCCGATCTTTGCGCCTCCGAATTTGTTCGGATCGTTACTCTTTTCATATGCGAAGAACGTTATACTTGCGATATTGTTCATCTCTGCTCTGGAGCATGTGTAAATTACGAAATCATCATAGTACTGTGCATTGCCCTGAAGCGCAGCTCCTGGATTGGGAATGCCGGGATCGCCGTTAGCACAAACAAGTCCCTGAGAGGTTATACTCTCTGTTATGAGCTTATTTATTATCGTTCCGTCTTTAAGCGTTATCTTCGCCTGAATATTTACGCGGTTTGTGGGTTCGGTATCCGAATCGTAATAGAACGTTGCAAATACCGCTGCCTCCTTATTGTCGAAACAGGTTGCATCATAATATACAATGTGATCCGTTCCGTGCCATATGTTAAGTCCGTTATACCCCTGCATTTTGCCAAGTTCTTCCCAATCGGCATTTATTCCGAGACGGTCGATGGTCTCTTTATAGACCGTGTCATCTCCCGTGAACTTGATAAGAAGAGGGATGCTGTCATATCCTGAATTGAACGTGATCGTAAATACCCCCACCGGATTCTCAACTATAGTGGCTGCGGTTGCAGCAAGTTTCTCCGTATCAACGGATACGGACTCTATTGTCACTCCGTCGCCGAAATCGGCGGCACGTATTGTTATGGAATCGTTTCCGTAAAATGCTTCCGCATGATATTCGGTAACACCGTTTACTTCATATACACTCGTATTTCCAAAATCCCAAGCAGCCGCAGTCTTTGCAGCCTCAACTTTGATCGCCTGAGATGATGCCTGGAAGATACTCAATCTGTAAGATAGTCCTCCGATCGTCGGATCTTCCGCCATATCGGTAGCTCCCTGTCCCATATGGAAGCCGTTCGTTATCGGACCTTCGACACCAACACCGTTTCCGAACACATACATTCCGCCCGGATCGTGATCGCCTTTTAAATTGATATCGGTCACAGTTCCCGGAACAGGTGCCGGTATGTCAAATACTTTGTATGAATCAACATTATCTTTTGTTAATCTTACGATTCCCTGATATAACTGAGTGAGTTTGAATACTTTACCCGTTGCAACGCTATTGTCCGGCAAGGTCAACGAGAAGTTGTAGCAGTCAAGATATCCGTTCTCGTAAGGTGCCGTAGTATCAGTTAAAGGCCCTGTAACCGTAAGATTGCTCTTTAGTTCATCCATACCTGTAAGGTACGAAGAAACGTTTACGGAAACATTCTTTTCGCTCGGTGCTGCGCCGAATATAACTTTACAATTATTATCCGCTGTAGATGCCGGTGTATATGAATCTACCACTCCTATCGCTTCAAAATCTGTATCGGTCCAGTATATTCTTACATCAAAAGGTTTTGCGCTCTTAGGTGAGAAAGAAAACGCATATTTTCCTTCCGTTCCCGATATCAAGCCTACTTCGGCATCTATAAATCCCATATCGGTCTGTCCGATGGTCGTAACGTTCTGATATCCGTTGGCATCGCTTAAATAGATTCTTGCGTGAGGAACGGTTCCTACATCCGATGAAAGAACAAATATGAGTCTGTCATCGGGATTACGTGAAGAATCTGATGTATCGTAATTGAACGAAACGGCCTCCCCACTTGTAAGCGTATGTCCGAACATTCCTTCATACTCTGCTGAGTGTCCCTTCCTCGGAAGAAATCCGAATTCCAATGTCCAGATCTGCTTTGCAAGATAATCTTTAACCGTATTCGTATCATTAAAGGAAAATGCGTAACCTTCAGACTCTATTGAAGCCTTTGCTCCCGCATAATCAAACGCTTTTCGTGCAACATTTGCTGCCGGGATATTTGGTTCGAGTTGGCTTTGACCATTCGGGTCATTTTGATTTCCGCCACCGTTGTTTATTTCAAAAGATCTTGCTTCAAGTCTTAAGAAACGTGCATCATCGTACATATCTGCCGTAAGTTGGATCTTATATGTACCTGTAGCGGTTCCTGCAGTGAGATTATCTATATCGTATGATGTATTGTTTATACGAACTTCCGTAAGTTCATATCCCTGATCGGGTGTAAACAATAGATATTTCGTCTTATCTGCCACAGGATAGATATACTTTGCCTGTCCGCCGTTACTTCTCGTTACCACAGTCGGATTGGCGGAAGCTTCCAAAAGTTCGATCGCCGTTCTTTCAAGGTTGGCTTCGATACACACCTGGGTGTCACTTGGATTGACTCTGTCATATTCCGACCAGTATACTCTGACTTCAAATTCACCCACATGTTCTCCGGGCGTATATGTAAAGGAATATCTGAGGGTGTTGTTTGCATCCTGTGTAAGAGTTATCTTATCCTCATTATTCTGAGCACCGGTAGAAAGAAAATGCTCAGAATAGTCATCCATGGTTTCACGCAGTTCTACCACGGGAGTTTCATTTGCAAAATTGTTATCGGAGGGTTTTTGCAAAATAAATGTGATGGCAGTGCCTGTCGTAAAATCGTACCTGGTTTCCTGCCAGCTTAAGGGATCATTCGTAGCACTTCCCGCCCATACATATGCCGTAGGATTATTCTCTTCCGGTCTGTGATCGTAGCTTACGCTATATTTCGAATCAAGCTGATGTCCGGGTCCCGGTCCGGGTCCGCCGTTCGGATCGTGCGCACGGACTTCAACATTCATGTAGTCGCTTTGTACAACAAATGTGACGGTTCCGGTCTGCAGATTCATACTGCTTATTCTGTCATCCGAAAAGTTAGCATCCGTAAGATCATCTATATCATATTCGTCATTGTCCAATTTAAGACCGTCAAATTCCCAGTCTTCATCTATCTGGAAAATTACTGCCACAGTTCCGGTATTGTCGAGTTTCGCCTTTTTGCCCCATCCCTCGGGATGAGTAAGCACATCTCCCTCAACATGCGTTGTATTGAGCGTTACACTCACACCCGCATTGTCATAGCATATCTCGATCATCTTCTCGTTTTGCTCGGGCCAATAGTTTTCATATGCCTGCAAAGCGGAATAAGCCACACCCATTCCGTAAACATGAGCACTTGTCTGTTCGTTTCCCGCCAAAGCAAACAAATTGGCGATATTTAAGTTTTCTGCTCCGCTCACGTCCTGCACTATAGTCGCATAGGATGTATTACCGCTCAGATCAAAAGTAAATTTCCCCTGAGAAATAACCGTATCCGTAAGCGATGAACTTGAATCGGCATAAATACTCGCATTGTCAAGATCGGTAAAGTCACCCGTTCCGGTGGAACCGTTTAAGAAAATATAGTTCTTTTCCGTTCTCTGATGCGTACCCGGATCTTCTTCATTAGCCAGATCACCTTCACCGAAAGTGACGTTAACACCGTTAAACAGGTTGATCAACAGATCCGGTTCTCCGTTTTGTCCGGGCCAATTTACTTGCTGCCAATGCTCGACATCCGGCGCATCCAAGCCCTCAACCGTAAATGCATAGCTAAGAAGCCCGTTCCCCGAAAGGATAAGTGTCGGAATCAACAATACGGCAATAAACCTCAGAAGTTTTCGCATTTATTTATCTCCTTTTCTTCAATACGCAGCCATTTCGCATCATACTCCTTTTATCGTATAGATAATGAATTAATCAATTGTTTAAATCACAATAAACCCGAATAATCGAACATTCGTTCTTGTTTTTGCATCATCCTCTGCTATAATCCTATTATGGGGTGTTACCAAACGGTAAGCGGTTGGCCCTTCCTAGCGGAGGGCGCTTTTTCTGCCCTCCGACTTTGAGGAAGGAGGGATGCCCATGGATATTACAGATATGATAGCGCTGTTATCATTATTGTTGACAGTGTTTGAAATTGGATATCTTTTTGGTAGAAATACAGAA
>JAILEQ010000091.1 GCA_024687305.1 Lachnospiraceae bacterium
CTCCGACAGACTCGAAGGCTGGGGCGCAGTTGTAAACGAGGCCATGAATTCGGGCGCGGTGGTAATGGCACCAAGACAGATCGGTGCAGCGCCTTATCTTATTAACAATACGGTAAACGGTTTTTTGTATAATGCTACGGACTACAGGCAGTTGTTTGATATCATCGACGGCCTTTACAAAGATAAAGATAAGATGCTTGAGATAGGCAGCAATGCGTACGAGACCATGGTAAACACATGGAACGCCAAGGTTGCCGCACAAAGGCTTTGGGAATTTATTGAAGATCCGGCCCACGAGATCAAGGACTACAAAGGCGGTCCAATGTCGAGGGCTTAAGATGCGCATAGGCGCGTATGGAAATTGTTGCTTGCATAGCCGCGCTTAGCGCGAGCGTTTTGCGGGCAAAACGGGTTTCGTTATTGGGGAGAATGACGGACTTTAAGGAGATTTGGTTAATGCTATTCAAGAAAAAAGAAGACGGTTTAACATATTTTACGGATGATAAGAAGCGTATCGAAAGAGCCTTTGTGCTTGGAATTGCGGATATCATATGCGTTTTGATATCAAGCTTTCTGGCGATATGGGTCAGATTTGACTTTTCGATCACAAAGATAGACCATCCGTTTTTTGATTCGGTAAAGCATATCATCCCGTTCAATGTGATTACGGTAATCATCATCTTTATACTGTTCTCGCTTTACAAAAGTGTATGGCGCTATGCCAGTGCCGACGAGATACTTAAGATATTTGGTGCGGTCATCACTCAGACCGTACTCATGAACATATTCACTCACATATTTAAGTTAAGAGTCCCCAGAAGCTATTATCTTTTCTATTTTACATTCCTTATCGTATTTGCCACGGGTATAAGATTCTCCTATCGATTCCTTAGGATACTTCGCTCGAGAGGATTACTCGGCGGAAGCCAAAAAGAAAAGAAGCACATCATGATCGTAGGTGCCGGCGCTGCGGGTAACTCCATCCTTAAAGAGATCGAAGACAGCAAGTTTATCAGCATGACCGTTAAGTGCTTTATCGATGACGGAAAAGGCTGTCAGGGAAAGTTAATGCGTGGCGTGCCTATTGTGGGCGGTGTCGAGACCATACCCGAGGCGGCCAAGAAATACGAGATAGTCGAGATCATCATCGCCATCCCTTCCGCCAGCAAAAAGCGTATAAGCGAGATAGTCGATGTATGTAAGGAAACAGGCTGTAAGCTTGAAATCGTACCCGGTATATATCAGCTCATAAACGGTGACGTAAGTGTATCCCAGCTTCGTGAAGTCGAGATCGAAGACCTTCTCGGACGCGACCCCATCGATATAAATGTAGACGAGATCGCAGGATATGTTAAAGGAAAGACCGTGCTTGTTACGGGCGGTGGCGGATCGATCGGTTCCGAGCTTTGCCGTCAGATCGCATCGCACGATCCCAAGCGACTTATCATTCTTGATATTTACGAAAACAACGCTTACGACATACAGCAGGAACTTATCAAGAAATATCCCGATCTTAACTTAACGGTACTCATCGCATCCGTTCGTAACACCAACAGGATGGATCAGATATTTGCCGAATACAGACCCGACATCGTATACCACGCAGCGGCGCACAAGCATGTGCCGCTCATGGAAGACAGCCCCGGAGAAGCCATCAAGAACAACGTCTTCGGAACTCTAAAGACAGCCAAGGCTGCCGACAAGTACGGAGTGGAGAAGTTTGTTCTTGTATCTACCGACAAGGCCGTTAACCCCACAAACATCATGGGTGCATCAAAGCGTATGTGCGAAATGGTCATCCAGATGATGAATGAACGCTCAAAGACAGAGTTCGTGGCCGTTCGTTTCGGTAACGTCCTTGGCTCCAACGGTTCGGTAATCCCGCTCTTTAAAAAGCAGATCGCGGCAGGCGGTCCCGTAACGGTGACCGATCCCGAGATCATAAGATATTTCATGACCATTCCCGAAGCTGTATCGCTCATCCTTCAGGCAGGAGCTTACGCCAAAGGCGGAGAGATATTTGTGCTCGATATGGGCAAGCCCGTCAAGATACTCGATCTTGCCAAGAACCTTATCAAGCTTTCCGGTTACAGAGTGGGCGACGACATCGAGATCGTCTTCACCGGTCTTCGCCCCGGCGAAAAGATGTACGAAGAGCTTCTTATGAGCGAGGAAGGCTTGAAGGGCACCGAAAACGCCCTCATCCATATCGGAAAACCTCTCGAATTCAACTACGACGAATTCGAAGAATCGCTCAAACTTTTAAAAGACGTCGCCAACGACCACCCCGAGCACGTCAAAGAAACGGTAAAGAAGATAGTCGAAACTTATCATCCCGCGGATTAGCCGGATTTAATCTATTTTTAATGTTACTTTAACATACCTTCAAGGACCGTTTAATGTACCCTTGGTAAATTGGTATCGTCGAAAGACGAAAACAACTTACACAAAAGGAGAAAACAAAAATGGATGAATTTGAAAAGGTTGAAAAATTAAGACAGAGAGCAAACGTTAGTTACGAAGAAGCCAAGAAGGCACTTGAAGCTTCAAACGGTGATCTTCTCGATGCGATGATATATCTTGA
>JAILEQ010000169.1 GCA_024687305.1 Lachnospiraceae bacterium
TGGCTCAGTCGGTAGAGCGTCGCCTTGGTAAGGCGGAGGTCACGGGTCCGATTCCCGTCATCAGCTTAAAAAAAGGACGTGGTTCTCATGAACCACGTCTTTTTTTAACCGATGAGGATGGTGAGTACCCGTAGGGGACGATTTCCGCGATGGCAATGAGCCATGCAAATCCGCAAATATGAAAACGTGGCGGAAGCTTGTTTCCGGCCACGTTTTTAAATTTGCGGATTTATAGGGCGAAGCCCGCGACGAATAGATTGCGAAGCAATCTATGAGCCCGCTTGGCTCATTGCATTCCTGCCCATATATGCAACCTGCTCAAGCAAGCAGTAAAAATTTATTCTCTCTCCTGCTCATTTCCCCATACTGCAAAACCAGGCAGTAATCTGAGCGTTTTCTTTCTGCCTATATTCTTTAAATTGAAAATCGAGCAGTACAATTGTGCTCCCTTATTCTTCCTAAATATGGAAAGTGATATTTTAAGCAGGAATCCTGCTTGAATATAAGATGTCCAATTTTAAGCAGGGATCAAATTGAAAAATATCCTGCTCAAAAGGCAGAATATACCATCTGAGCAGGACTGCGACTAAAAATGTTCCGCCCTAAATGAAAATATGGGTAATCAGGCAGAAATTTGCTTCCTTTTTATTCCTTTTTCCTTCTTATCCGCAGCAAACCATAATACCAGTGATGCTATCAGCCAGACAGCTCGATAAACATTGGTTGCCAAACTTCCGGGGAAGCTGTCGAATAAAGCGTTCCAATCGTAAATTGCACCGATTGAATCAATAAAGGTATGATACAGAGCGCAGGCAATAACACTTTTTGTGGCTTTATATATTGCTGCCAGTGCGAACGCCCAGATAAAGATTGTTATTGCAAATCCTACTACACTGTCGCCGTAATGATTTGATGTCGGGTCGATGAACACCGGAAAATGCCAAACGCACCAGATGGCTGCGGTAACAAGGACCGAAAACGGGAAGGGCATTCTTTTTTCCAATTCGGGCTGCAAGAGTCCTCGCCAACCGGTCTCTTCCGCGATACCTACAAAGGGTGTCATGACGATCAAGCCCAGGATGAATCTGTACCATGGGAAGCCGTTGGGTGTTCCGAACAATATTGCGTATACAAGAGCAAACAAGCAAAAACCGCCCGTGATCAAAAATGTCTTCAGCTTATCTTCCGTTCGGAAAATATCTTGGAACAACTTCTTGATACCAATCTTCTCTATAAATACGTAAATGATCAAAACAGCGACAAACGGTGTCGGGGTGGAGAAAAACAAGCCTATAAGTGCATACAGAAAGTAACCGGCGGTCATTTTTCCTGTTTCGCTGTATGCTATCGAATACGGAAGCAGCCATACATTGAGCGTAACATAGCAGAACGCGGACAATGCAATAACTAAGATCAGATACCACCATAATCTGTTTATATGAAGTTTTCTCGTTTTTGATGTTTCTGTACTATCCATATGACAATTTTCCTTGGTCTGTTATCCTATTACTTCCCCAAGAATTCCTTTATATCCTTGGCGATCCTTTCAGATTCAAAATTGTGAACATAGTGTCCGCACTCAAGTTGTACATATACGCCGTTTTGAGAAGCGTTGACAAAATCCTTGTGCGAGTTCACCCACAGTTCTCTGTCTTTGTTTACGCCCGATACATATTGCATTGTCGGGACGTTCGGAATGGGGGAGGCGGCTATTTCATCAAATACTTCAACTATTCCCTCGCATTCTCTTGCTGCCGTAGAATTACCGAGATTTTTACATCCGACGGCAATATATGATTTTATCTCTTCTTTTGATAATCCTTCAAATTCACTGATACTCATTAAGAATCGGTTCGCTCCGAAGAAAGCTGCGATCTTATCAAGTCTATTCTGTTTTTGGCAGCTCTCCACATCCTCCTCAGAATCGAAGCAGCCACCCATACACATATCAAGGCCGATGATCGCTTCAACTTCTTCGGGATACTGTTGAGCCCAAAGTTCGGCTTCGAACCCGCCAAGGGAATGAGCACACAACACATAGGGTCCTTCTATTCCGGCATTTTGCAATGCTTCTCTGTCCTGACGTACCAAAGTATCAAAATCACGCGAGCCGTCAAATCCATCACTGAAGCCGTATCCGAACTTTTCGATCACGACACATTTGTATTCATCACTGAGTTTGGAATACAAAGGCCTGTATTCATAGATGGGACACGGTACCTTCCACCCTGACATGAAGACCAGTGTGTGATCTCCTTCGCCCTCAACATAGATATTCATATTGCTGCCGTCAACTTCCACGTCGGTACCGGGATGACTCTTAAGCAATTCCTTTTCGCCTTCCATTGCAATATGGTTCCATATCTTTATGCCAAAAAGAAATGACGCTATCAGTATCACGAGACTCAGTAAAATGATCCCCATGATCTTAAAAAACTTTTTCATATTCTCTCCAAAACCAATTAATACAGATCTCTTACGCACACGTCATCTATAAGCACTCCGCCTTCTTTCGATCCGTCAAAGGTGATCGTTATGGCGTTGACTTTTGAATAATCAAAGGATGAATCCCCCGAGAACATGTCTTTTGTAAGTATGACTCTCTGACGCTCATGTTTGAACGTGCAGCCTCCGAATATAGCTTCAAGTTTTGTCATAATGACGCCGAGCGAAGAATATACTGTTGTGGGGTTTTCAACGCTTACCTCATTTGCGTTTTCGTCGAAGAGTTCCACCTTATACCAAAATGCATCAACGTTTTCTTCGTCTTCACTGCTGTCTGCCATTGCGAAGGAAATGTTTTTTTCGTTAAAGTCGGTTGTCGGAATCGTGAACTTAACTATAGGTGAGGAGTCTTCTTTCCAGTTAGCGTCAAGCAGATACTCCTGATCCGTCGAACTGCCGCCGTAATTATATACACGCTCCTTAAAGCAGTCCACGCCGTAACATGTTACCTTGCAGCCATCCATATCGCCTTTTACGACGTCGGTATCTTTGTCAAAAGAAAACAGTGTCTCACATTCGGAATCTATATAATCAGTTATGTAAACCGTCTTCGGAAGGTGCTTTTTATACTTATCGTTGTTATAAAAAATGTCCGAATATGTATCATCGCCCAAAAGAGTCTTATCAAGAAATGCTCTTATATAGACTTTCGCAATCTCCTGCTGCTCTTCTGCCTCTATAAAGTGAGCCGTATTCAAAAACCACTTAACACAATCCGACCAGTCATAGCGTCCCCACTGAGTGTTGAACTGTCCGTGGTTTGCGCCCATGAGATAAACGTATGATTTAAAGCAATCTTTGTGGCCGGTGAAAGTTACATTGTTGTATTGTTTCTCTCCCATCATCGAGCTCACATCCTGATCGTTCGCACCGTGAAGAAGAAGATAGTTAACATCTTCTATCTTTACCGCATGATCGGCCGGCATATACTGATCGCATACCGGTGCTATGGCGATGACACCCGAGATGTTGAAATGATAGTTAAATCTGTTGTTTCCGTTATCGGGACATGCGTCAAGATCGTTGAAAAGGTACGCGGTGGATACGCATTCTCCGCCTCTTGAGTGGCCTGCGATAACTATCCTGTCCGGATCTATAAGTTCATAAGCCAGGCTGTTTTCTTTCTCCCGCTCTTTAAGAAGCGCTTTGATATTTTCAAGTACCATAAGCGCTCTTGCATCATTTTCATTGCCGAGTCCGTTAACAATGTTCTCGTCTATGGAAACCACAACGTATCCGTTGGAAGCAAGATATTCCGCCAGATAATCGTATCCAAGATACGATGGAACATCGAAATCATGATTGCCGTGAACTATAAACAGTGCGGGACAGTTCTTCTTGCCCGAAGGGTACCATATCCGGCCCGCGATCGGTGCGTTTGAAAGCTCATTTCTGAAAAATCTGTCCTTAATGAGCTTTGAAATACCCTCTCTCTTTGCATAAGGCGACATATCGACGGTATCGGTCACTATGTCCTCGTCTTCATCGGGACCGTAATCGAAAGTCATAACGGCATATTTGCCTTCGCTCTTGTATTCGTCAAAGCCGTCGACGATCTTCGCCGCCTCAAAGTCTTTTTCGCCCTGTACAACATATTTTGCGACCGTATCGGTTCCGTAATTGTCATTTACAAGCAATATCACAAAAGCAACAATGCCTACAAAACAAATAAGCGCACAGACATAGCCGAAAACCTGTTTAAACTTAAGTGTTTTGTAAAATCCCCAGATCACACGCGCCAAAAGATCAAACGCCAGCGTTACGGCAAAAGAAACAACAAGCGGAATCGGGACAGAGTTCACGAAGTTTGCCATGAGCATACATATCCCGATCATGCTCCATGCGATCAGAAAATATATCTTCGATCTTTTCACTTTGGCAAAAAGAAACCGTGACACAACGATCAGTAATTCCGCCCCCGCCACGATAATGAGCACTGTGGCGAGCATAACGATCGGTTCAAATATGATCGTGTTAAACTCTTTTGTTAAAAGGTTATATGTAAAAAAGGCGGCAAGAAGTGCCAGAGTCACTATTGCAAGCGGTCTCCCGGCCGCAAGAAATTCCGAGGGACCTTTTAGCGTTTTCTTAACCCTCTCTGCTGCCTTCTTAAAAAATGAACGTGTCTTTGAAAACATCTTTTTCTTCATCATTCACAACTCATCCCGGCAAAAAAGCCGGGATGCATCCTCTTTAAAATAGTAATTAATCAAACTTTATATTGATGGAACCGCTTGTTGTATTTACGTCCAAAGATTTTGAACCGTTTCTTGAATCGGTAAGATTATTGCCGCCCGATGTGGTTTTTGAAATGATGCTGTAATCATCTTCCGATCCTATAAGAGTTCCCCTTACCGAACCGCTTGTTGCCGACATGGTAATATCTTTTCCAACTTCAAGTGCATCAAAATGAATGCCGCCCGAGGAATTCTTTGCTTCAAAAGAGCCTTCAGCCTTTACGTCATTTAAGTGGATACTTCCCGAATTGCTCTTAAGAGTAAGATCGTCGCATGAAACCTTCTCAAGTTTAATTGAACCGCTGGTGGCTTTTCCGGAAAGATCGTTTTCAGCTTTTACATCGGTAAAACGTACGCTGCCCGAAGAACTTTCAGCCTGTACCTTGCCGGAAGATTTTACTTTTTCCATGCTTATGCCGCCGGAAGTATTGTTGGCAGTTATGTCCGCACCCGTCACATCCGAAAAACCGATGGAACCCGAAGAGTTTTTCACGTTTATATCATCTCTCACATTGCAATTTGAGATCTTGATCGAACCCGATGTATTGACTACATCAGCACACTCAAGTGAAAGATCTTCAAGCCTTACGGAACCGCTTGAACTCTTTACATCAAGTTTTCCGTCAAAATCTTCGGGAACGGTTATTAACATCGTAGTATCCTTTATTTCAAAGAAAACGATCGAAAAATTCTTTTTCTGCTTATATTTGATGTTCAATTTTGAACCTGATTCGGTGATCTCGTATACATATCGGTCAGGTATTTCAACATACTCTACCTTAACCGTCGAAACCTTTCCTTTAACCACCTTTACCTTATCGGATGTGATATCGATCTCAATATCATTGATCGCGCCTTTGCATTCGTAAGTTTTGTCCATAAACTGTGACTCTCCCTCTCCTGACCATAATTTTACCGATTTGCCTTTGAAAAGAAATGCGGAAATGATTATTAAGCTCAAACCCGCAAAACAACAGACTGCTGCAATAAGTGTTACTTTTTTCATTATTTTATCCTCCATCCGGCCAAAACGCCAAACTTTTTTCTAAGCCACATTTTTCTTTATCTTCTTAAATATTGCGGGGATCATTGTTGCAATGGACTTTGCAAGAACCACACACGGTTTAAACAACAATACCGTAAGTCCGCCGAAGAACAATGCTCCTCCAAGTCCCGCAAATCCGATCGGAATGGGAATGGCATTAAAGAACATTGTTATAAATGCTGCGAACGATGCAACGGCTGCTATCGCAAAGCTTAACAGTATCACAAAGATCGTGAAGACTATCGTCCAAAGTACTATGTATATTACAAGAAGAAGCGAAAACAGCACGCACAAGATAGGCAGCCAGATTGGGAAACCGATTATCGCAAGTATTATCCACAAAACACCGTTACCGTTCTTCTTGGCTTCCGCGTGACTCTTGATGACTTTCTCGGCCACGAGTGCCGTAACCGGCTTTTCAAGTCTTGCATTTTCGATTATGTCTTCGATGTCTTCCATGGAAGCGACCGCAGCTTCTTCTTCCATTCCTGAATCGATCCTGTCACTTAACATCTCATCATAGAATTCGATCCTCTCATCTACATTTGTGATACCGGCTGCTTCCATGCGGCCTTTCAATTGAGATATGTATTGCTCCTTATTCACGATTCTCACCTCTCTCTTCTATGATGTAGCGATAAACTTTATCAATTTCTTCCCATTCCGAAAGCAGTTCCGTAACTCGGTTCCTGCCCGCATCGGTAATGGAATAATATTTTCTTAACCGACCGTTATATTCCATCGTCCTTACCGTTAACATATTTGACGCTTCAAGCCGCTTAAGTATGGGGTACAAAGTTGATTCCGTTATTTCTATGAATGTATTGATATCTGTTACCAGCTTGTATCCGTAGGATTCACCGCGCTCCAGCACGGCCAAAACACATGCATCCAAAATGCCTCGCCTTAATTGAGCTTCCATATTGAATACCTCCCTTCGCGTAATACTATACGTTACATAGTATTATGTGTCAAGAGGTATTTTAAAAATTTTTTTTACAACATTAACGGCGAAAAATCCTATCAAATGAAAGGAATATGTATGAAACTTTAAATATGAACCGAAAGGGGGTTACAAAATGAAAGCATTGTTTATAGGTGGAACAGGCACGATCAGCATGGCCATTACAAGACTGTTGGCCAAAGATGAAAACTGGGAAGTATATCTTCTCAACAGAGGCTCAAGAAGCGGTGAACTTCCCGCAAACGTAAAGACCATCACTGCCGATATCTCAAACGAAGAAGAAGTGAACGCTCTTTTAAAGGATGAATTTTTTGACGTGGTCGGAGAATTCATAGGATTCGTTCCCGCACAGGTCGAGCGTGATATCAGGCTTTTTAAAGGCCGCACCAACCAGTATATATACATAAGCTCCGCTTCCGCATACGACAAGCCCTGCAAAGATTACAGGATAACAGAGGGAACCGCTCTCGCAAACAAATACTGGGAGTATTCCCGTAACAAGATCCTTTGCGAAGAGCTTCTTATGAAAGAATACAGAGAATCGGGCTTCCCCGTAACGATAGTCCGTCCGAGTCACACCTACGACGAAAGAAACGTTCCCATGGGCGTTCACGGCGATAAAGGAAGTTATCAGGTCATTAAGCGTATGCTTGAAGGAAAGCCCGTTATCATTCACGGTGACGGAACTTCTTTATGGACCATGACGTTCAACGAAGATTTTGCGAAAGGATATGTCGGTCTCATGAACAATCCTCATGCGATAGGTGAAGCGTTCCAGATAACAAACGACGAGACGCTTACATGGAATCAGATATTTGAGACGATCGCAAAACATCTTAACGTTAAACTTAATCCTTACTACATCTCTTCCGCTTACCTTGCGTCGCTTAAAAAGTACGATTTCGAAGGATCGCTTCTCGGTGACAAGGCAAACAGCGTAGTCTTCGATAATGAAAAACTTAAAAAGGCCGTTCCCGGTCTTAACATGAACATAAGATTCGAAGAGGGCGTTAAACGCACTTTGGACAACATATTGAAAACGCCCAAACTTCAGATCGAAGATCCCGAGTTCGATCAATGGTGTGACAAAGTCATCCGGACTTTGGAAGAAGCCAAAAAGGCTTTACTTTAAACGACAGATACTTGATTTTTTACTCTCTTTTCTTCATTTAATGTATTGGGTTAGCGATAAGGAGGCAGGTTTATTCCGGCCTCCTTATTGCATACAAATCTTTTGATTGCTATAATAGCGTTATTGCTTTTTGGCATGGAAAGAAGGATTGATTTATGAGAATTACATTGAGAAAAGCATTGGCAGCAACGCTTGTACTTTCTTTATCTTTGATTGCTACGGGGTGTAACAGGGATAAAGAAAACACTGACACATCGTCACAGATCTCAGAGACAGTCGAATCTGTCTCACTCAGTTCAAGCGACGATACACAAAATACCGAACCTGACGAAGAAAACGACAGCTCTTCAAAAACGGATGATGTAAAATTCGATGTTTCCGTATACGATGAGATACTTGAATATACTTATCGTGTGCTCGCCGGTATCGATTCAAGAGATTCTCTCTCCGGCACTCCCGGAACAAACTGGGTCTACGACCTGATGTATATGGAAAACGTCTACGAAAGACTTGACTCAGTCGGATATATGTACAAGGATGTCACCGGTGACGATATCCCGGAACTTCTGATAACCGGTACATTCAATGAATACAGTCACGGTTCCAACATCTACGATATATTTACAGTTAAAGACGGAAAGCCCGCACTCATCGATGAAGGCTGGGCAAGAAGCAGCATCTATCTGACCGATGACGGTGCCATATATACCGAAGGATCGTCCGGTGCGGCAAACTCCTGCGTAGGAAAGTATTATCTTAAATCGGACGGCACAAAAGAGTGGATAGATTTCTTTTTCACCGAAGGCGATCCGAACAACGATTATGCACTCTTGCAATATCACAACAAAACAGGTGAATGGAATACTGAAGTTTCCGAGCTTCTAAACGATAGTGACCCGGACTACCTGGAAAATTACGAATCACTGTCGGATAATCTGGTTTTCCTTGAGTCCACTCTCTTTACCACACTTTCGGACAGATACGGTGAGCCTGTCAATTGCGTTTTGTATGTATACGAAGATGAAGGTTTTTCAAACGGTGTCGATCGTTACGATACGATGGACGACCCCAATTCCGTCGATGTGCATTTCGTACCGATGGGAACCAAGGTCTTTGATTTCAAGTTTCTCGGGCTTTCACTCACCGATGTTGACGAAAACGGAAACGTAACATATGAATCTACCCCGATACTTGAGCTGGGCGATATAGATGACTTTTCTCCGTTCATCATAGAAGCCGCTTTTCCCGGAACTCTTCCCAGTTATGGTTTTTCATATCTTGACGAGTTCGGAACGCTTCACGAATTTGCTCTTATTCAAAGCGGAAAAGACGGAACGATCTCACTTATGACATTACAGTAATAAAACGAATAGCCTATAAAATAACAGATCGGATAGCCATTAAGGCTATCCGATCTTACTGTTCCAAAAACCGATCTATCAATGCTTTGCATCTGTTTACGGGATCGTCCGTCATATCTATCCAGACGATGTCCGTTCTTTTTCGAAACCATGTCATCTGCTCTTTCGCCAGATGCCTTATCTCCATAAAGAGCTTGTCATAGAACGCTTCATAGCTTGAAAACTCTCCTCGAAGATACATAAGGATATACCTGTACTCAAGTCCGAGTTTGTAGAGAAACTCGTCTGTTGCTCCCTCTTCTCTTAAGCGCTTCACTTCATCTATCATGCCTTCGGACAGTCTCTTATCAAGCCTCTCGCGTATGCGTTCATACAGCACTTTTCGTTCCCAGGTTACGCCGAGCACGAGGGTATCGTATCTTTTTACGCTCTCAAGTTCGTCTCCGTTACCGGTAAGTGCTCTCTCAAGAGCTCGCTCAAGCCTTCTTTTGTTGTTGATATCGACCCTTTCAAGCGCCGAAGGGTTGAGTTCTTTAAGTCTGCTGATTATCTCTTCGATCGAAAGATCATAGATCTCCTGCCTTACCTTTGGATCGGGTTTTTCGCCGTTAAGATTGTATCCGTCTACGACCGAGTTCACATACAGTCCGGTACCTCCGACAAGAAATGGAATTTTCCCTCTTTTTATACAATCATCTATGGCTTCGTAGGCACCGGTCTGAAAGTCTTTAAGCGAAAAGAAATCGTTTGGCTTTGCCACATCTATCATATGATGAGGTACTCCGCGCATTTCTTCTTTGGTAACCTTCCCCGATCCCAGATCGAGACCTCTAAAGACCTGCCTTGAATCGGCACTGATGACCTCACCGCCGTACATTGAAGCGAGACTTATCCCCAGTCCGCTCTTTCCCGATGCATTTGTACCTGCTATAACTACAAGTTTTTCCATTAAATGTCAGCCTTAATATCGTCTATCTTCTCTTCAAGATCCTTGATAGCTTTCATTGCGTTCTTAATATCCTTCATCTGTTTTTCAAACTCGGGATCGTAGCCGCCTTCGGTAAACATTGCGTAATACTTTCTTCCGATCGCAGTGTAAGCACGGTTAATAACGCTTTCACATGTGCTTATCTCGGACTTGATCTCAAATATCTCTTTTGCTTTTCTGCCCTTTTTAAAGAGTTTGGCTGCAACCTTTGATGTTTTTTCGGTTATTTCGTAGGGTGACATATCATTTCCTCCCTTGCTGTTTCTTTATGCATTTCTTTATTTTTGCCTTGGCGCGCGAAAGCGCGTTGTCGGTTGATTTCTCGTCTTTTCCGAGTACCTTGGCGATCTCGGTGTAACTCATTGAAGTTAAGTAAAGTTCAAGAACCTGTTTTTCAAATACCGAAAGCTCATTTTCGATTATGTGCTCTATCTCCTCGACATTCTCCCTGTCTATGATCTGTGCTTCCGGATTGAGTCCGTCAAGCCCCGGAAGTGTTTCTTCAAGTATTTGATCTCCTTCGTTGCCATCATCGCCCGAATAAAGCGATACATAAGAATTAAGCGGCATATGTTTCTTCCTGCCCGATGCCGTTACCGCAGTATAAACCTGCCTTGAGATGCAAAGCTCCGCGAACGTGTAAAAACTCGTGTCGCGTCCGGGATCGTAATCCTTTATCGCTTTAAAAAGGCCTATCATGCCCTCCTGGATAAGATCTTCGGGTTCCGCGCCCAAAATGTACATTGAACGTGCCTTGCTTCTTACCAGATTTTTGTATTTGTCTAAAATGTAATCCCAGATCCTGTCCTCACCGTCTCTTAAACGTAATATGAGCGTTTCGTCGGATTCATTTTCATATTGAACGTAAGCGTTGTCTCCTGATCTCATAAGCAAGAACTCCAAGTGCCACCGAGGCGTTTAACGAGTCGATATCTCCCTGCATGGGGATCGACGCCACAAAATCACATTTTTCCTTAACCAGTCTTCCGACGCCTTCACCTTCATTGCCGATCACCAGACCGATGGGGCCTTTAAGGTCCAGATCGTACATGACGGTACCGTCCATATCGGCGCAGACAAACCAAAGTCCTCTCTTTTTGAGATCTTCGATAGTCGTCGCAAGATTGGTAACTTTAACAACTGGCGTATAATTAAGTGCTCCGGCGGAAGTACGCGCTACCGTAGCCGTAAGACCTACCGCACGGTTCTTGGGTATGATGACACCGTGAGCACCGACGATATTCGCCGTTCTTATGATCGCACCGAGATTGTGCGGATCTTCGATATTATCGAGAAGTATCACAAAAGGAGGTTCGCCCTTTTCTTCGGCAAGCTTAAATATGTCCTCAAGGTCGGAATAATCATACGCCGCCGACACGGCTATGACTCCCTGATGCTTGCCTGTAGTCGACATCTGATCGAGACGGTCCTTCTCAACATACTTGATGATCGTATCCTGCTTTCTTGCCTCACGTTTTATCGTAAGTATCGGTCCGTCCTGACAGCCGTCCAGAATAAACAGTCTGTCGATAGTCTTGCCGCTTCTGAACGCCTCGATGACGGCATTTCTTCCCTCTATCTTAAATTCGTTTTCTTTTTCCATCAATTTATCCTCTTACTCTTTACCGATCTCGTCAAATCCGATCCGCAAAAGTTCCAGAATGCGATCCTCTTTTCCGCACAAAAACAGATACCCTATGACCGCTTCAAGTCCCGTGGCTTTTCTGTAATCGCGTAAACTCGCGTTTTTGGCCGACGAATGTGACTTCGCATTCCTCCCACGTTTGAACTGAGCACTCTCTTCGTCGGAAAACCTGCTTTCAAGCACTTTGGAAAGATGTGACTGTGTTGCCGCGTTCACGTAGTATTTATTATCTTTGTTTATCTCATTTATGGGCCTGTTGCCCTTTGAAATGACGATCGTGCGGGTTATCACATCATAAACCGCATCACCGATATAAGCAAGTATGAGCGGGGAAACCTCCGCAGGATCGTCTTCTTTCAGGTCGAAGGTTTCTCTTATGCTCTTTAAAAAATCGCCGTTCAAATATTGACTCCTTTAAGTTAACGTACGTTTAACGCCATCTCGACCGTCATGTCTTTTGCTTCGATAAAATACATTCTTGAAGCAAAATCCTGGAAAAGTCTGGTCTCGGCGTTAAATCCCGTTCCGCCGTACGCCTGTTTAAGCTTTACGCCCGCATTGTTCAAAACAGATCCCGTCACGGTGTAATCCTCAAGTTCACCGTCAAGTTTTACAAACTTGGCCAGTAAGTTATGAAGAACGGAACCTTTCTTTATGTGAATGGGCGAAACCTGATTTACAAGATCGCCGAATTCCCGAAGATCGTGACGAAGCCTTATGTTAAAGACATGATAGATAAGTTCGTCGTCAAGACCCGCAGTCCTCAATACACCGTACTGATCGTTCGGGGTCATAAGTTCATTCCATGTGACCGCAACGGCACGTCTTTTGTCTTTTGAAACCGTTACCCATTCATACTTTGAGACTCTGTAAAAATCACCGTATTGAAGAACATCCCGCCATGCCTTATAAAGCGAGGTCTGAACTCTTATCGCATCGAGTTCTTCTTTACCGAGTTCGCAAAGATTAAGTTCGTAACCGAGCAGCCCGAACGAGGCAATGTTAAAGCGCGTATCAAGAGGGGTGTTTCGAAGCGTCTGGTGGTTGGGGCAGGCCGAAACGTGTGCCGTAACCGTCGACATGGGGTATCCGTAACTGTAGCCCTCCTGAATATGGGTGCGCATGATCGCATCGGTGTCGTCGCTTGCCCATATCTGCGGCATATAATTTAATATACCGAGGTCAAATCTGTTGCCGCCCGATGCGCAGCCTTCGAACAGGATATCGGGGAACTCGCTTGTAAGAGTTTCCATTATATCATACAGTCCCAGCACATATCTGTGCGCAGTCTCACGCTGTCTGTCGGCGGGAAGTACCTTTGAATATACGTCGGAGAACATTCTGTTCATGTCCCACTTAACGTAATCGACGCCGTTGTCTTTAAATACGGCACGCATCGAATCCTTTACGTATTCAACGACCTCGGGATTTGTAAGGTCTAAGAGCATCTGATTCCTTCCGAGAGAATTTTCTCTTCCGGGTATGCTCATCGCATATTCGGGATGTGCCCTGTAAAGATCCGAATCTTCGTTTACCATCTCAGGCTCAACCCATATACCGAACTGAAGGCCGAGTTTATGTATCTTTTCCGCCAGTCCCGATATTCCGTTTGGAAGTTTTTTAAGTTCGACCGTCCAGTCGCCAAGAGAAGACGTATCGTCATTTCTTCCTTTAAACCAGCCGTCGTCCATTACAAAGAGTTCCATGCCCGCATCCGCAGCCTTCCCTGCGAGCGCCAAAAGTTTCGACTCATTGATGTTAAAATATGCGGCTTCCCATGAATTGATGAGAAGAGGACGGGGAGACGATTTAAACTTTGAACGCACGATATGCTCTCTTACAAAATCGTGCATGTTAAAGCTTATCCCTCTGTAGCCTTTATCCGAAAACGTCATGACCGCTTCGGGTGCGTCAAAGCTGTCTTTCGCTTCAAGCTTCCAGGCGAAATCGATCGGATTGATACCGGATACGAACCTTGTCTTGTAAAAGCCGCTCACTTCGGCCGCTTCATAGTGATTTCCCGAATATATGAGGTTAAGTCCGTAACCTTCGCCGCTTGTTTCACCCGCGGAAACATTGGTTAACATAACAAAAGGGTTGCATCTGTTTGACGAAATACCCGAATAAGTGGAATTCTCAAAGAGTCCGTGAGTAAGCACGGTTTCATGCTTTTCCATCTCTCTTGCCCAGTTTCCGCCGAAAGTAATCATCTTATAATCATTACGATCAAGGTCAAGCTGCGTACTCATGATCCGCTTTATGTTAACCACTTCTTCACTTCGGTTTTCCACTCTGCACCATCTGGTGATGACGTTGCATTCTTCGTAAACCGTATAGAAAAGCTTTAACCATACGTCTTTTTCTTTTTCCTTAAATACTATCTCAAGCTGCTCGCCTTTTCTGTCGCCGTATACGCTATGTGCGAGTCCCTTCGGAAATACGGCATCTTCGTTTACGCTGTAAGACTCAAACAAAAAGTCACTCGTTACACTGCCGTCAGCATACTCAAGCACAATAAAAGGCGTTCTTAAATCTCCCTTTCCCATCGAGGATATTTCAAGCATAGTATCCTCAAGCATGGTAAGAGAATCTTTTCGGTAATTTATCGTTGTTCCCTTCGGATGACTCACCTTACCCGAAAGCGCACGTACCGTCTCTTTCGGATCTGTTCCCTCATCTATGCGTTTTCCGTAGTAAAGATGCTCCGGCCAGCCTTCATCCGTTATGCTTAACACATAACTCGTATCGGCGGTACAAAGAAAAAAGCTCTTCTCAAATACTTTGATCATAACGTCCCTCACAATATCATCCCGCACGAGATGCTCGCCCGGGATGATCTTCCATTCTTATTCGCATTAAATATATTGCTAATTGTTTCTTGCTTTTATCTCTTTGTTTATCCTTTCGACTTCGGAATCGGTCAGGATAAATTTCTTCTTAAATACGATAAAAGCTACCGTGAGTCCTATCATCGGGATAAGAGTCATAGTCATCCTAAGGCCCATTACCGATCCGCCCGCAAGTGTCGTAACGGCTTCTTCGTCCTTGCTTATATTAAAGATCTGAAGGCAAAGCGAAGCAAGCAATGCCGAAAGGCCCGATGCCAGTTTCACCACGAAAGTCTGCATCGAAAAGATCACCGACTCGTCACGGCGATTGTTCTTATATTCACCGTAATCAACGGAATTGGCCAGAAAGACCGTAACGATAACGTTCAAAAGTCCAACCGATGAAAAGATAAAGAATCCGGGTACAAAGAACACAAATACATTATTAAGCCCCAGGAGCGAAATTGCAAGCAAAATCACATAACCCGAAACCGCACTGAGTACAGCCACATAATACATCTTCGCGATGTTGAAGAACTTTCTCAATAACGGAAAGAAAAACATCATTGCAATGATCTGCATCGCACCGCCGAATGTATTGAAAAGTGTGTAGTCCCCTTTCCAGTTCGCACCGGCCAGATCGTATTTGAAGAAATAAATAAGTAGATTCGATGTAAGATAGACAGCGGTGTTTACCAGCACGATCGCTACGACCACTATCATTGCCTGATCGTTCTCGATAAGCGCCCTGAACATGTCTTTTACCGAAGCAGTCTTCATATCCGTAGTCGGATTTTCTTTGACCGCTATGCAGGTGATCACGATAAATACAGCGAATATCACTGCGACAATAAGCGCAAACCACTTAAAACCGACTATCTCCAGTGCATTCTCGTCAAGGCCGCTGCCTCCGAACAATTTTCCGAGTCCCGTAACGGCGAGCATGGTAACGACCACGATTATCGAAGAACCGACTCCGGCACAGCTTCTGGCCAATGCCGAAAGGTTTTCACGCTCCTTCCCCGATTCGGTAAGAGCGGGAACCATCGACCAGTAAGGAATATCCATCATAGTATATGTAACACCCCAGAGGATATAAAATACGGCCGCATATGCGGCAAGGCCTGAACCCGAAAGAGACGGGGGACAGGCAAACATCAAAACCAGTATGACCGCGTTTGTGAGTGTTCCGATAAGAAGCCACGGGCGAAACTTTCCCCATTTGGTACGTGTCTTCGCCACTATGACACCCATGATCGGATC